>JBDLIU010000433.1:0-3792 GCA_039714715.1 Bacteroidota bacterium | reverse complement strand
ATGTTTCTGCCTGTGATTGCCCTGTTGTCCTATTCAATCATGGCTTTGGTTCCGATACTTCTGGTTGTAAAAATCATGAAAATTGCTGAAAACTCAGTTGATTATTCGATCAATAATACCGCGCGCCATGTGCTATGGCTACCAGCAGACTCGGCAACTAAATTTCATGGCAAACCGGCTATTGATACTTTATATGTTCGTATTGGTGATGGTCTAGCGGCGCTAACGGTTTTGATCGGCGTTCAGGTGTTGGCGCTAAGCACTGTCCAGTTTTTTGTTGTTAATATTATTCTGGTTTTTATCTGGATATTCTTTGCCAGGAGGCTTATCATAGAACGAAGAAAGCTGTGATATAAAACTATGATTTATGTTTGTAATCCAGTTCAAAAAGCAGGAAAATATCTTTACTGTTTATATTTTTTGTTTAATAATTAATCAATATTTTTAAACTCGGGAGTTTTGTAGTGTTTCGTTATTTGTTAATGATTTTATTTTTATCGGCACCAATCAGTATTTTTGCCTCTAACCTTGAAAAAGAAAAGCGTTGGGCTGCTCAGGTAGTTGATTCTATTATAGATGGTGAGACAGTATGGTTAAACGATGGTAAAAGTAATTTTTTAGGAATTTATACTGATGCCGAAGAAGATAAAAACCGGGCATTAATTGTGATGCATGGTACTGGTGTACATCCAAATTGGCAACAGGTCGTGCAGCCATTAAGAGTGGGGTTGACAGAACACAATTGGAATACGTTGTCGATACAAATGCCTGTATTGTCAAATGATGCAAAGCATGAAGAATATGCACCGTTGTATTCTGAAGTTATTCCTAGAATTAATGCTGCTGTAGCAGATCTTAAATCCAGAGGCAATAAGAAAATATTTCTGATTGGGCATAGCCAGGGAGCGACCATGTCTGCCTATTATCTCACTACATCAAAGCAGGATATCAATGGCTTTGTCGCCATCGGTATGTCTTCTTTTGGTACCGATTTACGTCAAAGTGGCGTCAACTCTCTGAAAAGCATTAGCATTCCGGTACTTGATTTGTATGCATTAGAAGATCTGGATACCGTTTTAAATACGACAGAGGCACGAGCACAGGCAGCCAGAGAATCAGATAATAAAAATTTCACTCAAAAGCAAATAACTGGAAATCACTTTTTTGATGATGAAAATGAAACTCTCATAAAAACTGTGGCCGAATGGCTTGAGAAACAATAATATTAAAATGCTCTCTAAAAGTTAATTCCTGGCAGAATTATGATGCTATTGGTGTAAAGCAGCGGATTCAGTCTTTTTCTGAATTATATTGTTAATTGATTGATAGTGCTTTAGACTAAAAAAATATCTATTTGAGAGTATACAAAACCATATGAGAAAACTAAAATCCTGGCAGAAATTAGAAGAGCATTTTTCATCTATTAAAAATGAAGAAATGCGGGATATGTTTGCAAACGATCCAGAACGTTTTAATAAATATTCATTAACGTTAGATGATATTTTATATGACTATTCTAAAAACCGAATTAACGATCAAACCCTTAAACTCTTATTAGAGCTTGCAGAAGAAGTTAATTTATCGACCTGGATAAAAAAATTATTTAAAGGCGAACCCATTAACCACACAGAAAATCGCGCTGTGTTACATATGGCGCTAAGGACTCAATCAAGTAAACCAGTCAAACTTGATGGGGTAAATATTTTACCTGATATTCATTATGAGCGGGAAAGAGTCAAACAATTAGCCGAAAAAATTAGAACTCGCCAATGGCGCGGTGCCACCAATCAGTCCATTACCGATGTCGTCAATATTGGTATTGGTGGCTCTCACCTTGGACCACAAATGGTTTATGAGGCGCTAAAGCCCTATACCCTGCATGATATCAATATTCATTATGTCTCTAATGTGGACGAAAACCACATCAATGACACACTTGTTTACCTAAATCCTGAAACAACCCTGTTTATTATTTCATCAAAAACCTTTACCACTCAAGATACCATGGTCAATGCACAGACAGCCAAAAAATGGTATTTAAATAAAATGGGTAGTGAAGAATTTATTCACCGTCATTTTTGTGCGGTAACCTCCAATATTACATTAGCCAAACAATTTGGTATTAATGAGGGTAATATTTTTAAAATGTGGGATTGGGTTGGTGGACGCTATTCCATCTGGTCTTCCATTAGTTTATCCATTGTTATTGCTATCGGTTCAGATAATTTTGATCAACTTTTAGTTGGTGCTGATCAGGTCGACAAACATTTTCAAGACACGCCCTTAGAACAAAATATCCCTGTTATCATGGCTTTATTGGGCATTTGGTATAATAATTTCTTTGCCAGTGAAACGATTGCCATACTGCCCTATGATCAACATTTACACCGTTTACCTGCTTATCTGCAACAAGCTGATATGGAAAGTAATGGGAAATCCGTTGATCGTGATGGCAAGCAGGTAAATTATAGTACTGGACCTATATTATTTGGTGAGATTGGGATTTCTGCTCAACATGCTTTTTTCCAATTATTACACCAGGGCACCAAGTTAGTGCCTTGTGACATTTTAGCCCCCATTTATAATATGGAACGAAACCTGACTCATCACCAGGCCTTGATGTCTAATGTCTTTGCTCAAACCGAAGCCATGATGAAAGGCCGAAGTGAAAAAGAAGTCACTAAGGAATTAAAAGCACAAGGCTTAAATGCAGCACAAATTAAGGCACTATTACCCTATAAAATATTTCCTGGCAACAGACCAACAAGTACCTTTATTTTTGACACCTTAAACCCAAAAACATTAGGCTCATTAATTGCGCTATACGAACATAAGATCTTTGTTCAAGGAATTATTTGGGAAATTAACTCATTTGATCAATGGGGTGTTGAATTAGGTAAAAAGCTTGCAAATACGATACTATCGCAACTAGACGATGATGATGAAGTAACTAACCATGATTGCTCAACCAATGGATTAATTAATCATTATAAGAAAAAACGAAACGTACCTAAATAAAGCTCATACTCGTAAATTCTTACTGGCAGATTTTTCATATTTGTCATTATTTTAAAATGACTCCATAGGGTCGATACCATCGAATTAGAAAATCTTCTTGCATACATTTTGAACAATTGGAAATAGCCGCTATCAGGTTTTTGGATAATGCCTTGTGCAATCAGTCGGGATAGTGAATAGTACAGAAATAGATCAAAAATCAATCTTGAGGGTTATTCAATTTCCTTTTTTAATTCTAGAAGAAGCTTAATCACATCCTCTGCGGATTTATGAAATAATGGTAACCAGGCTTCTGCTCTATTAGTATCACCAGACTTACATTCCAACAGCATCCTACCTGCATAGAGATGAAATTCTTTGTGAGCTTTTTTTAATTGCTGAAAAGTCTCATTTGATGAAAGGAAATCTGATACTGGTGAATCAATCCACTTACCTAAATCACAACAATTATCTCTTCCTATAATTGTTGGATTAATGGTCTTACAATTAGCTTCGTTAAAAAGATTTTCAGCCTGAGCTTTCCACTTTAAATGCTGACTGATGAGTGCATCAATTTTAATAAATGTCTTTTTCAACTAAAACCACCATTAATGATTCCCCGACTAACCACAAGTATAAATGAAAATTATTTAAAAGTAAGGTTAATTCAGGATATTCACTTTTAACTATAAAATCCAAAGCTGGGTGAATGAAAGACTTATTATTAAAAAAAATTAGCTCAATTCACTCTATAAGCAGCATGGCAGGCTACACAGGCAGCAGTGACTTCCTGGA
>JBDLIU010000432.1:0-3797 GCA_039714715.1 Bacteroidota bacterium | reverse complement strand
TGATGAAGTCTTTAAAAAAATCTGGAAAAGGTTTGAAAAATGAGCTTTGAGTTTCATCCTGAAGCAGAAATAGAGTTTAATAAAGCAATTGATTATTATGCTGAGATTGAAGAAGAGCTTGGATACGATTTTGCAATTGAAGTTTATGCAGCAATTCAGCGTTCTCTTTCTTTTCCAAAGGCATGGCCAATTATTGAAGGTGAGGTCAGACGTTCATTAGTAAAACGTTTCCCATATGGAGTGTTGTACTCTGAAGAAAAGAATGGGATTTATGTTTTGGCTATTATGAATCTCCACCGTCACCCAGATTATTGGAAACATAGAAACTAAAAAAATCGAACGAATAAGGATAGATTGTGTGAGGAACGAACCACAATCTTATTCTGGGTTGGACAAGCCCGAGATTTAGCTTAATATGAAAATATATTATTTTTACTAAGGGGAATAAAGCGCTCTTTTTCTCAGAGCACTTTATTAAAGGCGAATTCTATCCTCAGCCATTAAAGCTGCAAAAAAAATTATGACACTGCCATAAAAGGTTGTTCAGCCTCCTTTAATTTCTAGTGACTTTAAGGTGCTTTGATTTACTAATTTTAACCGGATTTATCAGGCCTTCGAAACGTAATAATTGTCATTGGTGATTGGCACTTTGGGCATTTAAAAACCGGCCTTGTCTTTTGAACAATTGCTTTAATGATGACATTCAAAATAAGCTGTACCAGAAGTAATAATTTCTTAGCATTAGGATGCAAGAAACCGTAATCTCTGACACGCCGAAAGCCTTTTGGTAAAACATGCTGAAAAATAAGGCGCAAGAAGTCCTCTCCTTTAAGTGTACGGAATTGTGTTTTTCCAGTTTTACTTTCAGTGTATTTAAAAGTGATCAAACCATTCTTGTTGGCAATAATATTATTTTGACTGATAACCCCTCGATATAAATAACGTGACAGATATTTAAGAGCAGGCAAGCCCTTACCGACATGAACGCAATTCACCACCCATGCCCGTGGTGTTTTTTTGGGAATAGAAAATCCCTTTTGTACAATGGCTTCCAGAAATCGGGCACGAAAGACTTTAGCCAGGGAAAATTCATTAAAGAGATACTTTCCTTTAAATTTTTTCCACTGTTTTTTACGTTTATCCACACCTCCACCGGGTATAACCAGGTGAATATGGGGATGATAATCCAGCCTCCGGTTATGTGTATGTAACACTGCGGTCATGCCCATATTGACCCCGAGCTTATCCGGGTTAAGGCCAAAATCTTTTAAGGTACTGGAAACACAATCAAAGAAAAGAGAATAAATCATCTTCTGGTGTTTCCAGGCCAATGCTCTTAATTGATAGGGCAAAGTAAATGTCACCATAAAATATTCAACAGGCAGTAACTTTGCCTGCTGCCGTTCCAGCCATTGACTGGCTTCATAATTTTGACATTTAGGACAACTGCGATGGCCACAAGACATGGGATGCCAATGCGCTTCATCACAGTGTATGCATTGAAGGTAAAGTTCACCTGAATCAGGGGTACGACAACGCTGTAAAGCACTGATTGCCTGAAGTTGGCCTGGTAATAAATGAGCACCATATTGTGCCATGAATGAGGATTGATATTGATTAATAATAGTATCAAGTTCCATGCTTACACCTTCTTAAAATGAATGTGAAGTGAATTGATTAAATCATCAATTTGAGCTTTGGAACTTTCCTCAGTCACCTGAGTCAAATGGGTATAGCGTGCAGTGGTAGTGGGACTGGAATGGCCCAGTAGATCCTGAATATGACGTAGGCTTAAGCCACGTTCAAGGAGATGTGTCGCCCAGCTATGCCTGAGCGAATGAATTGACACTTTTTTTTAATATTGCATTGTTCAATGACTCGTTTCATGGCTTGTTGAGCACCACCACGATCCATGTGACCTTGTGCAAGATAATAATTCTCTTTTTTACCTCTGATATTGGGAAATAACAAATCAGGGTGTCGATGTGTTGACCAGTAGGTGCGTAGGGCTTTCAATGTTAAGTCTGGCAGTGGTACCATGCGATCTTTAGCGCCCTTACCACGACGAATGTGAATTAGCTGACGCTCAGCATCAATATCACTCACTTGCAGCGATAACGCCTCTTGCAGACGTAAGCCCATTGAATAAACGGTTAACAGAAAGACCTGGTAGCGCAATTTTTGGGTATGACTGATGAGACGTTCTATTTCAGAAGGAGTCAGGATATCAGGGATGGTTTTTACTTTGGGTGGTTTGACAATGTTAATCCATTGCCAGTCTTTTTTCAGGATATGTTTCCAATAAAACTGGAGGCCCAGTCGATCAATTTTAACCATACTCCAGGAATGATCTCGAACCATATCAGCAAAATAATTTTGTAACTGCTCGGGTGTCAATTCATTAGGACAACAGTCAAAATACTCGGAAACACGACGAATGGCACGAGAATATGAGTCAACTGTTTTCTTGGCCTTTCCCTGGAGTTTGAGTAATTTTACATGGCGCTGATATTGCTCATAACAAGGGAGGTTTTCTGGTTTTTTCATGGTATACTTTCCTTTCAATAGTACCCGAAGTTGGGCTAGGAAATTATACACTGAGACGGCTGCTATGCTTTTCTCTGCCGCGTAGCGGCTTCGTCCAACCAGCGCTTCGAGTGGACCGGACGTCGTTTCTTTTCAAAATCTGAGTGTGGTTCCAGGGCAATCTTTTTCAACAACTGCTCTGGAACGTCCAAAACCCCACTCAATTGAACGTTGAGGCTGTAGAATAACTACAAATCAATGATTTTTGATTAAAGTTACAATAATTGCACTTATTTATGGCGTAAGCATAAGCAGGTTGTTAGTCTGTATATACAATACATTATTAAATAAGAGTAATAATCAGCGTTACGTGAAATTTCATAAAAAATGGATGAAAAATGGAAAAATCGAGTTATTCTACACCCTCGTTAGACTTTAATGCAATGTTCTTTAAACCACGATGACAAATCACTTTCGTTAAGAGTCCCTGCTGCTAAACTTTCAAAGGCTATAGTGGCATCGACTTCTTTAGCATTTAGTTTGTAATCGTTTATTTCAAGAAATAAAGTACCAATGGTGAAAGCTGTTCTTTTATTTCCATCAACAAAAGGATGATTTTTTGCAATCCCAAAACTATAAGATGCAGCCAGATCAAAGACAGAAACTTTTGAGTCATAGTTAAATTTCTGTTTTGGTCTTGCAAGTGCAGAAGAAAGTTGATCGGAGTCTCGAATTCCAGTTCCTCCTCCATGTTCAGCCAAAAGCATGGAATGTACTGATTCAACTATTTCATCAACTACCCAAATAGGTTCTTTCATTTTGCAAGTTCACGAAGGGTATTCCGATATCGCTTCATTATATCTTCAGCAGCCTTGATCTGGTTTTCAAAGTCATCCTGATAGGGAGTTAATGTGAAACCATCGGGATTTTCCACAAGATACAAGGTATCTCCTTTTGATGCTTTCATCTTGCTAAGTGCTTCTTTTGGCAGTAAAATTCCCATAGAGTTGCCAATTGAGGTAACCTTTACTTTTAACATTTCGAACACCTTTTGGTTATAACTTATGTTATTACAAAGTATAGAGCAGTCTAACCAGAAATTCCACCGTAAAATTTGGTCGTGGTTTGAAAAGCAACCACAACCAAATTTACGGTGAATTAAGCGTTGGACAGCAGTAATTTGATCAATCGATATGATAGAAACCTTCTCTCGTCTGAAAAGCGCTATTTAAGCATGGAATTGGCCGGACTAAAGAAGGTGTTAAGAAGCG
>JBDLIU010000431.1:0-3814 GCA_039714715.1 Bacteroidota bacterium | reverse complement strand
AAGCCAGGAAAGAATTACAAATTCATTACAAATCAGGCAACAAATCTGATATCAGAAAGATTGAACAAATCTTCCTTGAACTGTCCGAGACACCGTATGTAGGATTATCAGCCTTATGCAGATAAATCCACTCCTCTCCATTACAAGTTCTCTCATCAAAGGTTCTAATAATATATGATTCACCCGGTTCAAGCTGTATATATTTCTGATTTATCCTCATGCTGGCGGACAGCAGCCACCCCACTTTTTTCTGATACCATTGGATCGAAGATCACATAAATCATTTGAAAGATAAATTCACAAAGAAGATCTACGTGAAAAGTTACCAAATTAATGAATGATTTAACTATTTGGAAAGCTTCCAAGTCATAAGCCACATAATCTAACGCTTTCCAAAAGTTAAAATATTTTATACATTTGGAAAGCATTCAATAATAGTAACTATAAAGATCTGATTAATGCTTATCGGAAGAAAAAAGGAAATTACAACGCTGAATGAGATGCTTAAGAGTAATTCATCTGAATTAATAGCGGTGTATGGAAGAAGGCGAATAGGTAAAACTTTCCTTATCAGGGAATGCTATAAAAAAGAAACAGTCTTTGAAGTGACAGGATATTACAGAGGGAGTATGAAAGATCAACTCAGAAATTTCCATACTCAGCTTATACGGAATTCTAACAGATTTAGCAAGGTTGAATGTCCAATGGATTGGTTCACTGCATTTGAATTGCTCGAGAATTACCTTAATAGATTAAGAAGTTCCGAAAAGAAGGTTGTGTTTTTCGATGAGTTTCCCTGGTTGGCCACAACTCGTTCAAAGTTCTTAACTGCATTTGAACAATTCTGGAATACTTATTGTACGAAACGAGATGATTTGGTTGTCGTTATTTGTGGGTCTGCAGCATCATTTATGATCAATAAGGTCATAAGGAATAAAGGGGGATTGCATAACAGGATAACATGCAAGATTTCGCTAAAACCATTCAATTTGAACGAAACAGAACAGTACCTGAAATCAAGAAACGTTCATTATACACAATTTGATATTTTACAGCTTTATATGGCTATTGGTGGAATACCATTTTATTTGAGTAAAATAAGAAAGGGAGAGAGCGTGGACCAGAGTGTTGACCGACTGTGTTTTGACAATGAAGGAGATCTCGTTGGAGAGTTTAAGGAGGTATTTACCTCTCTTTTTTCAAATTCAATGGCTCATGAAAAAATGATCAGGGTATTAGCAAAAACCAGGAAGGGGATTACGCGGGAAGAATTATTAAAACAATGCAAATATGGTAGTAGTGGAGCATATTCAAAATCCCTGGATGAATTGATAGAATCAGGTTTTGTTCAGTATTATCATGCATATGGTAAAAAGAAGAAGGATTCACTGTACAGGTTATCGGATGAATATTCGTTGTTTTATCTGAAATATATCGAGCCGAATCGAGGGCAAGGCAGCGGAACATGGGCAAGGTTATCTCAGAAGCAAACATATAGATCATGGACCGGATTTACATTTGAATCCATTTGTTTAAAACATGTTCAGCAAATAAAGAAAGAGCTTGGAGTTGACAAGATATTCAGCATCAACTCCAGTTGGTTTAATGATAAGGCTCAAATTGACCTGTTGATTGACAGGGATGACAGAATAATAAACCTTTGTGAAATAAAGTTTTACGACAGACCGATAACTATATCAAAGAAAGACTATGTTGTTATCCGGAACAAGCTTATTCAATTCCGTGAGAATACCGGGACAAGAAAAAATGTGTTCGTGGTAATGATGACTACCTTCGGGATTGTTGAAAATGCATATAGCACAGAATTAGTAACAAACAGTATCTTAATGGACAGTCTGTTTGTGCCAAATTAATGGTAGACACTTTACTCAAACTCCTTCGGCACCCCGCAGATCATCTTGAAAGGTACATCACCCTTGTTGCGGTACTGGTGCTTCTCATCGGGATTGACCAGGGCAAAATCTCCTGCTTTCAGGGGTTGCTCCTCGCCTTGTTTGTTCACAAGCGCACCAATGCCTTCGATCACATAATTCATATGTACTATAGGTATATTAGAGTAATTAGGACATTTTGCAATTATATTTATGTTAATTTGCAATTATATTGCATATATATTATATTTGTCCAGGTAGAATTATATTATAGAATTATTTCTGATGTGGATAGAGCGCGACTATTCAGACAAAATTAAGGCAGCAGTTAAAACGAGACCTGTAGTTTTACTGACCGGAATAAGACAAGCAGGGAAAAGCTCATTACTGCAAAGGATCTTTAAGGATGCCGAATATGTTACTCTGGACAGGATTGTCCTTGCAGAGGAAGCAGAAGAAAACCCAACTTCGTTTCTGGATCGATTCAAAAACCAGGTAATTATCGATGAGATCCAATATGCTCCCTCCCTTTTTCGTGATCTGAAAATAACGGTCGATGAAAACAGAAATATCAAAGGGAAATGGATTTTAACAGGAAGCCAGCAGTTCATACTAATGCGACATGTCAGTGAATCCCTTGCCGGAAGAGTGAGAATTTTGAACCTTGGCACTCTGAGCGCGAGAGAACTTAACAAAACAAACTTATTGAAGAACAAGAGGGACTTATTGTGGAAAGGAGGATTCCCTGAAATATGGGCCGAGAAGCTGGATGCCAAAGAATTCTTTGAGGACTACATACAGACATATCTTGAAAGAGACCTCAAGCAAATTCTTAATGTTACCAATCTGAGAGATTTCAGGCGCTTTTTATCAATGCTGGCAATAAGGGTTGGACAACTGCTGAACTATTCAGAAATATCAAAAGAGGTTGGTGTGGCCGTGAATACAATAAAAGCCTGGGTGAATGCCCTGGAGGTTTCAGGATTAGTCATTTTGTTACCTCCTTATTACAATAATCTAGGAAAGCGAATAATTAAAGCTCCCAAGCTCTACTTCTGTGACAATGGATTGCTAACCGCCCTGTTAAATATTGATTCGCTGGATACCCTTGAGAGATCTCTTCACCTGGGTAACATCTGGGAGAATTTCGTTCTGTCAGAACATTTGAAAGAAGGATTTATTGCGGGGAGAGAAATTTTTTATTTCAGGGATACAAACGGAGTTGAAATTGACTTTGTTATTGAGAAGAAGGGAGCAGTCTTCCTGGTTGAAGCAAAGCATAGCGAACGCCCTAATCCGGCAAAACTTAATTTCAAAAAGATTGCCCCATTATTTAATGAGAATGTCAGTTCAATTGTTGCCTGTGGAGTAGAGGAAAAAGGGCGCATTGCCTTAAAAGATTACTCACTGTATAATCCTCTCAACGGTTCCGTTCTATAAGAGCATTAATAAAGTCTTCGAAAATAGAGTTGTTGTCCTTGTCTAGGCCATCGGTCACTATGAAGACAAATAATCCGGTATCCTGACTGAATCACTCAAATCCCTTCGGCACCCCACAGATCATCTTAAAGGGCTTGTCGCCTTTGTTGCGGTACTGATGCTTCTCATCGGGATCCACAAGGGCAAAATCGCCAGCTTTCAGGGATTGCTCCTTCCCTTTTTCGTTGACCAGTGCACCGCTGCCTTCGATCACATAGTTCATGTGTACTATAGATTAGATGAGGTATTCCAGCTGAAATACCACTATTCTTTAGTATCTTGCATATTGTCCTTTTCAGCAATGAAATCCAGCTTTCCTGAGAATGAAACGACGAAACTTTGTTAAAACCACAGCAGCCGGGTCGGCATTTTTGTTGACTTCCGGTGCTTATGCATTTAATTCAACCCAATCGGACAAGAAGAAATTCGCCCGACAATCGGAA
>JBDLIU010000430.1:0-3854 GCA_039714715.1 Bacteroidota bacterium | reverse complement strand
GCTGACTGGTGCAGATTTATTCTGACACCTCACATGAAATTTTAGGCGTACAACTATTTTTTATTAATTTAACAACAGGTTAAATTTTTGCGGATAAAAATCCGTAAAAAAACAACTGTTGCCTATTGACCTGGAACAGCTAATGGCTGACCCCGTTCTTTGCGTCAAACTACGGGAGGTTCAGCTTGACCCTTTTTCTTTAAAAATCGTTTTATCAATACGTTATTAAATATGCCTACTAAAAAACCAATTACGAACATTTGCATAAAACAAAGAACAATGTATATCTTGAAGCTAAGTGATCAAGAATGTGATTCAAAATTTGGGAAAAGTAGAGGTCCAAAAACTACATCTACCGGAATATGAAGAATGCCCCATACTCTACCAATTAATGATGAAATACTTGAATGTACTGATGGTTCAAATAATACATATCCATCTCCAATCAACCAATAACTAATGAAGAAAAGAATATCAATAAACATAAAACATAATCCATAAAAGATCACATTATGTATTGAAAAATACTTTACAATTGATCTTTGTATCCATGTATTCATTGGAATCTTCTACCATGTCCTTTTGTTCGGTGCCTGACAGGTGCATTGTGGTCAAGTTCTTTAGCAATTGCATTTTCAACATCAACCGCGCCTACCTGGTTTGAGGTAAATGGAAGATACCCATCTTCTGCCCAAATTAATGCATGACCAAGTTCATGGCCTAGTATTCGTTCATTGGATGAGTTGAATAGCTTGCCTTTGCTATCAACAAAGCCAGAATGACTTTCAGGGTCTGTGTTCACTGTTATTAGCATTGAGTCAGGACCATCTTTCTCACCTAACATTCGCTCAAATAAACTAGTTTGCCGACCTCTTACCGGTGTTGCAGAGCCACCACTTGGATCATTCCCTCGTTGAATATGGAATTTTCTAGGATCTTTATCTAATTCCTCTAGAATACTCCTTGCGGTCTCTGATTTAGCAATCAATTTATCAACAATTGGCTTCATATTTTCACTAATAACCAATTCGTTGCCATCAGGATCTTTATAGATAACCGGGTTGTTTCGTGCATAACTATAAAGACCTAAATTATGGGTATTATAGACCCCACCCATACCAGACAAGTCTTGCTCTGGTTTCCATTTTGACAAAACCGGTAATTGCATTCCCGAGTCACTTCCTCCACTATTTTTAGACCTATTAAGCTTCTGTTCAATTTTTGGCATGTTAGGCAAATACTCACCAAGTATCGGATCAGGCGACTGCCATACACTCGTTCTAGGGTCGTAGTAGCGTGCCCCAAAGTAATACAACCCCGTCTCTTCATCCAGCTCTTTAGAAGTAAACCGATAAGGCGTCCGCTGCAAGGTAGGTGCGGACTATTGAATGGTGAATAAATAATCCCTCCGGCACCTTTTACTCGTATTTTTTCAGAAAATGTCATATTTGTTATTGACGTTTGGGTTATGGAGAGGTTAAGCGGTATAGTAAGAACGACTTATTAACAGCATGCCCATGCTATTGCCATTTTATCTTTGTGTTGGTCACATTGAGTAACATGTGAACAACCAACATCACCAAACATATAAGGCAGGTTGTTTTCAGAATCAATCTGAAATATGAGTTTCATAGGTTTTCCACAATCAGGGCAATCCGGGTACTCAACGCTCTGCACCCAATACGGCCAGCCAAGGAGCTTGTCCTTAGATTGTGGATAGCCTATTTCACATAGATAATCTGACTGCTCATCTGTTAATGTGCAGCCAAGAACTTCTAATTCTTCCCAATTAGGGTAATCGTCTTTTACTTCCCAGCCTACTATTTCTTTCTCAGGAAAAGCATCCTTAACCGGATTACTTGTTAATGTGGCTAAGTCATCGTTATCTGGATTTATTACTCGAACTAAAGTACTTGTTGAGTAAGGGAAATATGCTTCACATACAACTTCACACTCTTTACTCTGATTAGTGCAGTAAAACACCTGCAATACCCCATTTCCAAATGGTGTATCTGCTTCATCAGGCAAATGTTTCGCGTAAAGCTGCAAGAAGAGCTGCATAGGCTCATTACAATGCTCACAACAAGGCCAGTTCTCACCATTTTGCAATATTGGGACACCAGAAAACTTTGAGGAACTGATACTTGATTTTTTCTCAACAACTTTAGGAAACCACGCCGGTTTTCTATATGGCTCCAGGATGTCTTTTATATCTTCCCAACTAACAGCCTGCTTTTTATCCCTTCTCATAAATATGTCTAATATCTTTCCCATTATATATCCTATTATGCGGTTATCGTTTATTTGCACGGGACCAAGAAATCAATGTGATAGTGCTCATCATGCCTAACCCATGAACGTTTTTTAGAAAACTGTATATTCTTTTTTAAATAAGGCCCATATTTTGTTTTAAAAAGTCCAGGTTGTAACTTTGGGTCAAAGATAACACGCCAAAGATCGTAACCTAATGCTTTGGATTCACTATGCAGCATGACAATATGTGCTGCCATAGCCTCATAATCAATTGATAAATCATCATGTTTATCGTTTTTATCAAACTCAATATTATAACCAAATTTATTTAGAGGGTGCGTAGGTAGATGTACTGACATACCACTTGTATTCACAACTGGCGTCATGAAATCTACTGACAAACCGTTTCTGTGCGTCTTGTGAGGCTTGAACTCTCCACCTTCTCTAAATCCAGTTTCTGCATATTTATAAATCTTGTTTGGCTGTTCAGTTTCCAGGCTTTTATATGCGTTTATAATGATTTTTTTTACTGCAGAATGCACATAGGTTCTTCCTGCTAAACGAGCGACTGAACTATAACCCACATAATTGTTTCCTTCCCCTGGTAATTGAACACCATTTACTAAATTGCCTTTTGAAGTTGTTCCATAACATGTGCTTGTTTCGGCTAACAGATTTATAGGAAACAAAAACAAAACGTATAAAATGTATCTCATCTTTATTATTATGTTAGCAGTTGAATCTACAGTGCTGTGCCAGAACTAGCTTTGTCACAATAATTCAAAGCATATTCACCAGTAAATGTACCATGCTCCAGGAAATGTATCGTTTGAGTAATAACTTTGTCATTTTTCATTAAAAATGGGTGGGTAACAGGTAAGGTGAGAAAACCACACATTCCTTCTACTTTTGTATTTTCTACAGAAACCTTGCCATCATCTGGATTTGGCAGAAATGTGGACAATATTAGGTTTATGGATTGTGTACCGGCAATAACACCAAGCTCAAAATTTACTTTTCCCAGGTTTCTTGGAACATCCCCATCTCCAGTACCAAGCTGCATACCTGCGGGACCATTTAATAATTCATATCCAGGCATATCTTTGAGATTATCAACAACCTCACTACCTTTATTTGGCGGACCAAGCATTACTACTCTTTTAACGTTTTCAGGTGTATGAGTTGCAAAATATTGACGAACTAAAATACCACCAAGTGAATGGGTTACAAAATTCACTGGGGTAGAACAGGTTTCACGGCATTTATCCAGTCCTTCTGTTACCGCAGATAAAGTAAGCTTCGCTATATCACTTTCACGTGAGGGATAATCAATATTAGCAACAAAATACCCTTCTTTTATAAGCTTATTTTCAAGCTCACTCATTGAACTGGATGTTCGAGCCAATCCATGAAGTAACACCACACACTCAGCAGATACTGAAACAACTGAATAAGAGAGCAATAGTAATGATGTGAGTACCTGTATTTTCATTTTAACGCCGAGCTAGCCGGCTGAAGCCGAACAGCGGCTGAGGTCGGAGCATGGCCGATTAGGCCATGCGGGGTTTAGCGACTGGTTATGTGTTTTTCTTTTTAAGTTC
>JBDLIU010000429.1:0-3859 GCA_039714715.1 Bacteroidota bacterium | reverse complement strand
TTGTATGTTTGTTTTATTTATCAATAGTTTTAATTATATACAGTTTCAATTGCTTCCAGATACTTCATCCCGTTTTTTATATCAGGTTCCAGATAGCTACCTTCGGTCCATTCATTCCAACAATTAATATTTACTATTCTGGGACCATCCGTGTCTGCCAGAAGCTTATCTTTTGTTTTTTGAAGCGCTGTTTTAAAATTTTCAGGGGTGTTGTTCCCAATGGTATTCATAAAAGGATATCCTACATTTTCCCATACCGAGTTAAGGTCACATCTTGGCGTTGGATCCCAACCCATGGTTACGTTCGGATAATAAGGAACATCAAACTCTTCTTTTGCCTCATACCAATGTTTAAAATACTCATCACGAACGTAGTTGTAATCAGTAGTTGTGTCAGGCAGTTGAACATGGTGAATCCATACGTAAGAAGTAACAGAGTCAAATCCAAGTTCCGATACAAGGTCTCCATTGTTAACCGGCTCTGTTTCTGCCGGTAAAATCGCCTGTTCCCACGAAACCAGGTTCCAGTGTATACCAGCCAACCCTGCAGCAATAGCCTTTTTACGCATGCGATCCATAGCCTCTTTTGCAGTCTCTATTCCACCGAAACCTTTAATGAAATTGTTTATGTCATAGACAGAAAAATAGGGTTTGCCTTCAATCTTCCAGTAATTATCTTTTGTGAAATACTTTTCGATTAAGTGATCTGCGATTTCTTCGTATCGTTCAGGGCTAACTTTTCCAGGATATAATAATTTGTGTTCAGCCCCTTTTGTATAAGGATGTATATCTATCCAGTCGTGGTTAGCCCACATTAAAGCAAATTGTAATTGGTCGTTATTTTTAGCCTTCAGGAACCCTTCATCAATAGCGCGGTCAAGGAATGGGCCATCTTCATACATATACCAATCGAAGAGGAATACGTCAATACCATGCTTGTTTGCTGCATCTATCTTCTGGGCCATATCAAGAGGATCGGCCTCATCAGTATAGCCCCATGCAGGCACAACCGGCTGGCCATGATTTGGAAACCTAGGCTTAGCTTTTTTCACCAGCTCCCACTCTGTCCAACCGTTGCCATGATGTTTACTATTTCTTTTATCCTGATGATAATTAGGGAAATAATAAGCCACAACGGTTATTTCGTTATTATTGATTTCGTCTTTATTTTTCCCCACGCCTGGTTTCGTATTTTCAACACACCCGTTCATGTAAAACAGTACTGTAAGTAATAAAATTGAATACCATTGCACCTGAACATAATAAAATCTACACTATCAAATTTCATTAAACTTATTTATAATCACTTTTTCCATCTATCCATACACTTTTGTCTGTGTTCCGAATTTCCCGCACAGCATATCCACAGAAATATTCAATATTAACTTTGGATTAGATACTATTTAGAAAAGAGTTAAATTTGATTCTTCTGTTTTCAAAGAAGATTTTTGTAAAAGTGAGTTATATGCAGATTAAATATTACCCTACTCTATTAATTAGCCTGATTTTACAATTATGCATATCAATTAGTTCCCTTAGCACTGATTTACCACCTACTAACATAGAATTCAACCATATAACAATAGAAGAAGGTTTAGCAAATAATAGGATTGATTGTATGCTACAAGACCATGAGGGATATTTATGGTTTGGCACCAAGCGAGGCTTAAGTAAATATAATGGTTATGAATTTGTAACCTACAAAAGTCAACCCGGTGATAGTACCTCCTTGCGTTATCATCAGATAGCAACCCTTTTTGAAGATTCAAACAATAGATTATGGATTGGTACAACCGGGGGTGGATTACACTATTATAATCATGAGGAAAACACTTTTACTTATGTGGATATTTACCCTGATTGGATATCAAATTCAATTGAAGAGAATATTATCAATATTACACCCTACTCAAAAGATGAGATCTGGATTGTTCATACAATGGGACTGACTCGAATTAATCCTAATTCCGGAGAAATCATTTCCTATAAAAGTTTGTTTAATGCCAACGAACTTCCCGGCCAGGTATCAACTCTTTTTAAAGATGATTCCGGAATGCTCTTTGTTGCCATACAAGACGAGCAGATACTCTATCAGTATGATTTTAATAAAGGTAAGTTCGATGGATTGAAATGGAGTTCTGATTTAGAAATTCATCCCGAAGTAATTCATCAGATCTACCCAATAGATAAGGATAATTTATGGCTGGCAACCGATAAAGGTTTATTAAACTATGATAAAAGGAGTTCTCAGGTCGAATATATTTACCAGGCCAACACTAATATCCCTGCAATAAATAATAACATCAATTTCATCCTGCAAGATCATAACCAAAGCCTCTGGATGGGTGGAGAGGACTTGTACTTGTACAATAAAAAAAGTCAAGAATTCAACCAGTTTAAAAGCGATCCTGACAATCCAATGTCTGTTGATGGAAATATTATTACATGTGGGCTTAACGACAACCAAAAAAACCTGTGGTTCGGTTCTTTCTCCAAGGGCTTGAATGTTAATTATTATAAGACAAAACAATTCAACTCTAATAAAGCATTAACAGAATTAGTTGAAAACCTAAGCACTAACATAACAGCGATTTGTAAGAGTAATGAGTTGCTTTACCTGGGAACCTGGGATAAGGGCTTATTTATTATTGACAGTAATGATAAACAAATTAATATTGACGAAACATTTCCGAATTTAAGATTTCTGAAAAATAAGATCATCCGGTCCATCAAGAATGATAAAAATCAAAAAATATGGATCGCAACCAATGAAGGAATGCTGATAAAGTTTGATCCTGAAAATAAAACCATCAGAAAATATCAAATTGGCCCTCCGGATGCAACCAGTGCAATAACCAGCATTTTGTTAACCAACCAGAACAAATTCTGGATCGCTGGAAACGGAGTGTTTCTTTATGATCCAGCTACAGACCAATTCATTGAAAAAAAATATAAAAACACATCTATCGCATCTGTCCAGGATATTGTTGAAGATAATAATGGAAATATCTGGATAGCAAGTTATATAAATGGGCTTTTCCGAATAACTAATGAAAATGAAATAATCCGATTTTCCATTGAAGAAAACGAAGCATTTGGCCTCCTTAATAAGCAAATCGTTACCGTTTTTAATGATTCTCAAAATCGTATCTGGATAGGTTCCGAGTTCAACGGATTATTCCTTTATATACCAGGAGAAAACAGGTTCCGGCAATACACTGTTAGAAACGGGCTTCCATCCAATGATATATGTTCTATTCAGGAAGATTTTTCCGGCAGATTATGGATAGGGACTAACAATGGTCTCTCCAGGTTTAATTATCAATTAAATGACTTTAAAAACTACCACTGGAACGATGGTATGAATGCTGACGAATTTAACTATAACTCTAATTTTTCAGATGCTGATGGCATACACTATTTTGGATGTACTAACGGCATTGTCATCTTTGATCCTGACGAAATTCGTGATAACCTGATAATTTACACGGTTAAAATTGAAGGGATTTCAGTTAATAACGGATCGGTAATTACTGATGTAAATGGTACTTCAATAGAGAAAGCGCTTAGAACCAATCAGCCTATTCAACTGAAGTATAATCAAAATACGATCAGCCTGAAATACACAACTCTTAATTACGCTCTTGCAAAAAAAAGTAATTATGCATATCAGCTACAGGGACTTGATGACAACTTCCAATATGTAGATAACCAGCGACAGATAACTTATACTAATTTAACCCCCGGCAATTATGTGTTTAAAGTAATCGCCTCGAATAATGACAATGTATGGAACGAGGATGGCGCTGAAATTTCATTTACAATAAGCCCCCCCCCCTGGTTTTCCTGGTGGGCCTAT
>JBDLIU010000428.1:0-3866 GCA_039714715.1 Bacteroidota bacterium | reverse complement strand
AGATGTTCAGGTTATCAGCTCACCCAAAAACCTGTGATTTCTGAGCGTATCTGGCATGGAACCACCTCCATATGCCATTGCAGATAACATTTTTCTGACAATTTTGCAAAAAAGGGAAAACCGCTGAAACGATCTTCCCCTTGATAACATGAAAATGCAGGTGGTCTAAAAATTATGTCGGTGGTGATACTCTAAAAAATCTGTAACTATCAGGAATCTTTCATAAGTTGGAGCAATGTCAGGTTTTGGAAGGCACCATTTTTCAAAGATACCCATGATATTCACGGGTTCATAGCGATCGGCCCTGGTGATGATATCACAAGGTCTCTTTGATGGCTTATTTACACCATTTAACAATTATGCCCGAATAGTGACATGTTGAAGTTCAGGTTTCGCCAGATGCATTGTACCCACAATATCTGGCACAGCGAGCATAGCAAGAAGAATCCTGAGACTTACCACTTGGTATTATTGAGCAAACCATGGCAATCGAATGTTGTGAACCTGATGTTTTTTTTGGTCATCTTAGGATTGCAGGTCGCGCTTTATCTTTTCAAATTCTTCTTTGTTTATTTCTCCCTTGGCATAGCGTTCTTTGAGAATATCAATAGCTTTGGATCTCCCACTTGGGACATCCTTCTCGCCTTTTGTGGCTTGGATCAGCCATTTGATGAGAAAGACAAGACCCACTATCACCAGGACCAAGATGACAAGCATAAAAATCATACCGAACCATCCCATTCCCCATCCCCCCATCATGCCGGGACCTATGCCCCATCCACCACAGTCGCCTCTCTGCTGAGCAAAAACGTTACTTGCAATAGATAGGGGAAGAACGGCGGTCAATTTCAACAGTATAGATCTAATGGATATCATAATGAACCTCCTTAATTCAGTGTTAATTTGGAGTAATCACCGGTTTTACACAAACATCATCACTCAATTAGCTATAGTTGCGTGGCCAATACATGATTATCGCCACTCCGAGTAGCACTACCATACCACCGATAACATCAAATCTATCTGGGGCGATTTTGTCCACCTTCCATCCCCATAAGATTGAAAGAATGATAAATACACCTCCATAAACCGCATAAACACGACCAAAATGAGCCGGTTTAAAGTGTACTCTTGGCACACTATATGGAGACAAGTGCAACTATCTGAGAATCTGGAAAATTGTCAGATACGCTTTGGATATCCCCACGATACCATGGAGAGGTCAATGAATGCAAGAAATGGCCGGTGGTGATAATAATCGCACACCGGTAAAATTTTAGGTGCCTGATAACTGTGATTTTGTTGGAGCAATCCACGACCAAGGGATATAAATCATAACCACTATATGTGGTATAGGGTTCTGGGATTATAAATCCAGAATTGTAAGTGACAGACAGGTATTTGCATTAAAGTGTCGTGAATTCTTTTTCATATTTTTCAACCCATCCATCAGCATCACATTCTTTAAACAAATTAATGGCAGCACTTAAATTTTCTTTGGTTTTAATGGTATTGCCTTTTAGCTTAAAAAATTCGGCATAGAGTATATGGTCCATCCCTAATTCATAGGTTAATCCGTTTTGCCGATCCATGGCAATTGCCTGTTCTATCCATTTTTGAACATCTGGAGAAGGCCTTCGGTCCAGTTCAAGAAGAATTGTGCAAAGGTGTCTTCGTAATGGGCCGTCATATAATTTTATCTTATTATTCACAACACATGACTTTAATAGATCTAAATCGATATCCTTTTCTCCGTTCTTTATCTTTACGGCTGCAAGTGCCAAACGAGCAATGTTAATAGAGGATTGTCCCGCTATCTTTTTATCTTCAATTGAAATAGCATCGATAAAGCATTCATTTGCTCTATTATATTTATCCGATGAAAAGTATACTTCACCTAAATAGTAGTTTGCAGAAAATTCTATTGCCGGGATACGGGCCCTTTTACATAACTTCCTCCCCTTGATAAGGTTATCCTTGGCTTCCTTCAAATATCCTTTGGCAATACAGCACACACCATAATTCGTATAAGCTTCGGCTTTAGGGAGGATATCTCCACTCTCCTCGGCCAACTGTATCGCTTCTTTACCAGATCTATAAGCCAAATCAATTTTGCCTTGATTCTTAAAAATATTTAAAGCAATACAGGCCTTATGCATGGCAATACTCCAGAGTACATTGCCCATTTCTACAATCTTTAAAGACTTGTTAATAAAATGATACCCCTTCTCAAAATCACAGTTTTGATAATAAACATGCCCTAAGTAATGGTTTGAGAATATGAGTGAAATAAGGTTGTTCGTCTCTTCCGCGAGTTGGATGGATTTTTTTAAATATTCGATCCCCTTTTTGTAGTCTTCCTTGAGCATATATTCGTATGTTCCCCTCAGTGAGAATATCTGAGCAAGTCTTTTTTTATAAGAGTGCTTTTCAGCAAGATCGACGATTGGCGTAATCGCAAGTTTTGCCTCTCCAAATTGTTGCATTTGCAAATAGTAAAATCCAAGACTGGTTCTTGCATCGATCAACTGTTTTTGCATAGCTTCTGTCGATTGTAGCTTTTCGAGAGATGACACCCATTTTTCAGCATATGTAATTGCATCTGTAAAGGACGTAGCCCTGTCTGCCTTTTTTGCAGCATGCCTACTATACTTTGCGGCTTTCTCAAAATTTTCACTAAGTATAAAATGTTCGGATAGTATCCCGAAATTATCATCAACTCGCTCACCGAATAGCGTCTCAATGGCATTACCGATATTATCGTGAAGTTGCCTTTTTTGTTTGTCCAAAATTGAGTCATATACAACATCACGAGTAAATGCATGTTTGAAAATATACGTGGTATCGGGATAAATCCCTCTTTCGTATACAAGTTCAGCATCCTTTAAAGCGGACAAATGAGAAAATAATTGTTTTTCCGGGATATTAACCACATGTTTAATTAAGATGTAAGAGAACTCTCTTTCTACAGCAGAACCTGCTTGCAAAACACTTTTCGCGCCTTCAGAAAGCGAGTCAACTCGGGCCATTATGACGTCTTGGATAGTTGAGGGAATTGATATGTTTTGGATATTGTCAACAAAGGAATATCTTGTCTTTTGTTTATGTATGATGTTTAAATCTCGAAGCGACTTGAGGTACTCTTCAATAAAAAACGGAATTCCTTCTGTTTTGTTTAAAATCGTTTCTTCAAGAGATATATCAATCTGGTCCGTTCCAAGAATATTATAAACCATGGATAGGCTTTCTTTATTAGACAGCCGGTTGAGATTTATTTGGCTATGATAGGATTTCCCTCCCCATGTGTGAACAAACTCTGGTCTGTAAGTAAATATCAGTAAAATTCTTGAGCCGGATATACCTTCAAGCAAAGTTTTTAAAAATTCCTCTGAACTAATGTCAATCCAATGAAGATCCTCAATAGCTAATATCAACGGTCTGAAGGTCGCACCCAGGACTGTGATTCTTTTTACAGCTTCTGCCATTCTCTCTCGCTTGGCCTCTGAACTCATCATGGATGTATTTAAACCTGTATCTTTAATAGATAGAATCTCTAAAATATAAGGCAGGATCGACGTTTCATCTGCCTTTAGTGTTTTCAGGCCCCTGTTAATTTTATCTCTTACAATAGAATCCTCGTCTCCATCTTGAATATTAAAATTTGCCTTTAATACATCAATGACCGGGTGGTATGGCACATTTCTGCTGTATGAAAGGCACTTACCCTCCAAAAATGTGATATCCTCATTGGCAACAAGCTTTCTAAATTCATATAAAAGCCTGGATTTACCAACTCCGGCCTCCGCTAATATTGAAACTGCTTGACCCATTCCTTTCTTAGCGCGCTCAAAACTATCCATCAAAAG
>JBDLIU010000427.1:0-3871 GCA_039714715.1 Bacteroidota bacterium | reverse complement strand
TATGGCCTTGGTTTAGACGATTCTGGTGTATTATATGCATTGGAACCAGATGCACTGGAAAATCACTACCTGTTACCTTTTTATCTCTCTCAACCTCATGAGATGGAAAGAGAGCTATTGGCATCCTTGAATATGGGTAGAGGTAGTGCTTCCAGTGCTGGGGGATCTTCTGGAATAGGTAATTTATTTGCATCAGATCGCTATGAAGCTTTAGCTGATTTCGGTTCTAATAAAATTTCTACAGATGATCGATATGAAAATAAAGGTATTACATCTTACCTTGGGGCAGGTATAGAAGTGCCATTTGGAGAAAAATTGGCTCTTTTAGCCGGTGTTGGATACCTTGCTCAAAAAGCTACTGGTATGAGTAATATCGTAGTTGATGATGGTGGCGAATACAAACCTGTAAGTGCCTATGATCCGATCGAACCCGGTGCTGTATTCTTAAGTGATTCTTATGAATACTCTGTTCTCAATAGTTTTTTAAATATACCGATAACTGTTAAATATCCATTTATTAACAAGAAAGTTAAGTTAAGAGGAGGTATTGGTTTAAGCACAGATATAATGGTAGGGCATAAGGTTAGTTCATCAGAATATAGCAGTGCCAGCTATCAACCTAAGGCAATGGAATATAAACCGGTGGTATTTTCCGGTTTGGCAAACCTGGATGTACGCTATGATCTCTCAGAATCATA
Organism: Bacteroidota bacterium; assembly: GCA_039714715.1. GTDB lineage: Bacteria > Bacteroidota > Bacteroidia > Cytophagales > Cyclobacteriaceae > S012-113. The sequence goes on along the minus strand of JBDLIU010000427.1, from coordinate 3,173 downwards.
TGGAGTTGCATTTGAAATGGGATATCGTAAAGGTTTAACCTCAATTGATGAGAGCCAGCAGTATTATCCATCTTCATTTACGGCAGGGTTAGTACTATTTTATAAAATCCGATAGTTTTTTTATTGTTAATTCCAACTTTTATAACGCTGGCTGTGTCTAACAGTTAGATAATAAAAAAGACCAAAAATCTCATGAAGAAGTTTATAAAATCAAAGGTAGCCAGGCAGGCTCTGGTAATTTATTTAGGGATTGTTGCAGCAATGATTGTTGTCTTATTAACCTTTACAGGTTGTACGGATACATGTCAGACAACAACAACCTATATATCATATGAGCCGGTACTAGAGTCGATGAGTGCGTTACGTAATGATGTGGATATATTACCGCCACAACCACGTGCACTGCAAGGGAAAATATACATTTATGGAGATTACCTTTTATTAGGTGATCCGGGAAAAGGCATACATATTTTCAATAACTCTGACCAGACTAACCCGGATGCTGTTTCATTCCTTAATATACCGGGCAATGTAGATATGGCTGTTCGAGATGGCAGACTCTATGCCGACAGCTATGTTGATATGGTGGTTTTTGATATGAGAGATATTAATAATATCACACTGGTAAACAGGGTTGAAAATGCTTTTCCTAATTATAATCAGCAATTCGGCTTATGGTTAGATACCGATGAGGTAGTGACATCGATGAGAGAGGTGAGTACAGAAGAAATTACGACCGATTGTTCTGATTCCGGTCCGGGTATGATTTTCTGGGGTGGTGTTAGAGAAGATATGTTGATGGTTGATGCAGGATCTGCACCAAGTGCTGTAAATATGGCTGCCGCACCGTCCGTTGGAATAGGAGGGTCGATGGCAAGGTTTACCATTGTGTCGGATTATCTTTACACGGTAGATGATTATATGATGCATATTTTTTCATTAGCTGCTCCAGATGATCCGGTAGAAGTTAATGAAGTGAACCTGGGTTGGGGCATAGAAACAATCTATCCTTTTAAAAACAACCTGTTCATCGGATCACGAACCGGTATGTTTATTTATAATATAAATGACCCGGCCAATCCGCTAAAAATGTCAGGGGTACAGCATATTAACACATGCGATCCAGTTGTAGCAAATGATGACTATGCTTTCGTTACGCTACGATCTGAAAACTCTAATACATGGTGTGGTGACAATTTCACTAACCAGCTTGATGTAATTGATATTTCAGACATTACAAATGCTAAACTGTTACATACTTATGATATGCTGAGCCCGTATGGTTTAGGGTTAGATGGGAATACATTATTTGTAACAGAAGGTAATCATGGGTTGAAGGTTTTTGATGTTACAGATGTTGCAAAGATTGATGAAAACATGATACATCATATTACAGGATTCAATGCATTCGATGTTATTCCATACAATGGCACATTAATCCTGACAGGTAATGATGGTCTGTACCAGTTCGATTATACAAACATGGATGAGATTAAAATGCTAAGTCTGATTGAAGCCGGGGGAGAATGAAAAAGCTGATTATTGTATTGTTTATTTCGCTACCCGCAATTGGTTTTGGTCAGAATATGGAGAGCAAAAGTAAAATTAAGCTTATTGATGGCTCGGTGTTAAATGTTACAATTGTTGAAAACATTATCGATGATTATATACGAATAAAGCTCCCGGGAGGTGAAATAGTAAAAATTGACTACAATAAGATTGAGTCAATAAAGCACACAGGATTTAGTTATAAATCTAGTTACATGCTCCCCACGGGATTTTATACCGATGGTTCATTTAATGTAATGATTGGAAGAACATCGCTTGACAGTGACTTTAGAACAGGCATTTCTCTTGGTGCTTCTGCAAACTACCGGTTTAATTCATTTTTCAGTACCGGTTTAGGTGTTGAGTCCATCTTTATGTTAGTAAATGGCCAGAATATATCTCTTCCTGTATATGCACGGATATCCGGGAACTTAATTAAGAAAAAAGTAGCTCCTTTATATTTTATAGATGCCGGTTGGGCATTTCCATTGGCAAAACAGGAAGAAGTGGTTGAGTCGGAGGGAGGTTGGTTTGTGAGACCTGGAGTAGGAATACAGTTCGATCATTTTAGTTTAAAATTTGGTTTCCAGGCTCAGAGAGTTATAACAACTACAGAACTACCCAATTGGTGGGGCTGGGGTGGAAGAACGATCAGAGAAGAGGATAGAGTTCTTAGAAATATAACAATCGGTGCATCTTATTCTTTTTAGCGTAGCACTTAAAAAAACTTAAATACACATGCAAAGAGGTTAGGTTAATAGTTGTTTATTATTTAATCTTTAATTGGAAGGATTGAATGATAATTTGTATTTTTAAGTGGACAGGTCATTGATTCAATGGCCTGTTTGCTTAACTAACATTAACCTAAACCTATGAAAGCTATTAGAATTCTTCTAATTCCGGGGATAATCCTGTTTATTCACTCTTTTTCATTTGCACAGGAAAATATTGTTACTTCCAGACCTACTCAAAGTATTGGCGCCTGGACTTTGCCCGCCAACAGTTTTCAGTTTGAGCAGGGTTTTACCTATGGTAATGACACCCTTACCCTGGACGGTTTTTTCAGACTTTCCTTTTCGAGCATTGGTGAGATAAGGGTATTAACTTACTATGGGTCTAATGATGTAAACGTGGAGGCTAAAGCGATGTTGATGCAACCTGATGATAACAAACCGGGTGTGGCTATGAAAGTTTCTTTGGGAACGAATTTAGTGGTTAATGATTTTCGATTGATTGTGACTAAAAAGCTTACTGACAGGTTTGAAATTGTTGGTAATGTTGGGCAAAGCTTAGGTACCTGGTATGGCATTGCTTTATTGGGCGTTGGATTGAATGATAAGATGTCTACCTGGGTGGAGGCTTATTATGAAGGAGGTTACCAGCAGTATAATTCGGGCCTGACTTTTGCGCTCAATTCAGAAACGCAGTTGGATATAAATTTTGGGCTAATGGACTATGAGAAGGGGTATATTGGTGTTGGTTTTGCCCGTAGGTTTAAGTATGATCATTTAGTACATTAAATCTAGTTGGTCGTAGGATATCCTACGACCAGATTAGTTAGTCTTTCTCCAACACATCAATCTGCTCTGCCACAAATTCCCAGTCTTTGTTCTTAAGAGAAAGTT
>JBDLIU010000426.1:0-3872 GCA_039714715.1 Bacteroidota bacterium | reverse complement strand
GATGTTTGCCATATTTGGCCTCTTGCCAGCTTCTCCAGGTATCGACCAGGAATTCGGTGCACCTGTTGAAATATGTGCTAATAGTGGTATGCTGGCGGGTAAGCATTGTGAAGAAACCAGGATGGAAAGCTTACCTGAATACCTCGAAAACACCGAAATCTGCAAGTATCACCAATTGCTGGCCTTGAATGAAGCAGAAACACACCGGGTAAATAGCAGCTGCTACAAAGTGGCTGACATACACCATAAGGCCTGGTTTGTGTTACCGCCAGTACAAGCATGGTACTACCAGCAGTATAATCCGGGTTTCAATCGACTTCCACCCTACATGGAGGTCTGTGAGGGAGCCACTTCAAAACAAATTATGCAGTTGATTTATCCTCGCAAGTATGCGAGGATAAAAATTCCTCTCGAACAGGATGGCTCCCGGGGCAGAACGATCTTCGAAGCTGCTCATCAGAATGCAAATGCAATGCTTTACTGGCATCTTGACAATAACTATGTTGGTCTTACAGTAGGTACACACCAATTGGGCATATCCGCAGAAAAAGGCCTGCACACCATCACCCTGATTGATAATATGGGCAACGAGGTAAAGCAGAGGTTTGAGGTGGTTGAGTAACACCTCATTTGTCATACCAATTCATAATAACAAAAACCCAATAACCGTCACTCAGAGGTTTAGCCTATTGAGAGTATCGAATAGGGTAAACCGTGGAGTCCCTTTAATGGGATTCCTACGGCTTTTCTCACCCTATACCCTCTCTGAAAAGCCTCTGAATGACGGGTTTTTGTTGTTTATTTGTAAAAAATAATTATCTATTAATGCACAGAATCTTCTTGCTTTTTCTTTTCCTTATCACCATTTCCTGCCCTACGTATGCCCAATATCGTTTACCAATCGATACCGACTTGCCCAACGACATAAACGCCATCCAACTCACAGAAATAGGTCAATTCGGACTAATGCGAAAAGCTCGTTCAACTGTTCCGGCACATCTACATACAGGTATTGATATTAAAAGACCGGGGAAAAACTATGAAAATGAGCCAATATACCCTATCGCTAACGGAATGGTGATCAGTAAACGTACTGATGGTCCTTATGCATTATTGATAATAGAACATCCAATTGGTGATTCAACTATTTGGATAGTGTACGAACACATTGCAGACATCCAGGTTGAGTTATTTCAGGAAGTTAATACAGATCAGCACATCGCTCGCTTTTTCAACGCAGATGAACTGGATAAATACGGTTGGCATTTTGACCATTTTCACTTTGAGATCCTAAAAGAGCCACCAATGAAAATTGTACCACCTATGAATACACCTGAAAGGCTCTTTGACTCTTATACGTTACGGTGTTATTCTGACGATGAACTTGAGAGGTGGTTTTATAACCCAATAGAGATGTTAGACATGTTGTTAACTGAATAATATACAAAATCAATACACCTCCGGTACAAACGATTGATAATCCATTGGTGGTCTCACATAACTGCGTGCCTCTGGTAATGCAGGCAGTTCGATCTTTGGATATTCAGTTTTATTGTATGGGATCAAGCTTAGCAAATGGGCAATGGTATTAAGACGTGCTTTCTTCTTATCATCAGAATTTACCACATACCATGGGCATTGCTTGGTATCAGTATAGGAGAACATTTCATCCTTGGCTTTAGAGTAATCCATCCATTTGGAGCGTGATTCAAGGTCCATAGGGCTGAATTTCCACCTCTTTAATGGATTATCTATCCGTGCTTTAAATCGTTTTTCCTGGATCTCATCACTAACAGAAAACCAGTATTTGATTAAAATTATACCCGACCTTACCAGCATACGCTCAAATTCAGGACATGACCTTAAGAACTCTTCATATTCCTCATCAGTACAGAAGCCCATTACTTTCTCTACTCCTGCCCTGTTATACCAACTCCGGTCGAAAAGAGCTATTTCACCTGCAGCCGGTAAATGTGGCACATATCGTTGAAAATACCACTGGGTTTTCTCTCGTTCTGTAGGGGTACCTAAAGCCACAACCTTACAAACCCTTGGATTGAGTGGTTCAGTGATACGTTTAATAACACCACCTTTTCCTGCCGCATCACGTCCTTCGAAAATTACAACAACTTTTAATCCTTCAGCTTTTACCCATTCCTGAAGATAAACAAGCTGTTCGTGTAACTTTGATAATTCCTTTTCGTAATCTGCTTTGCGGAGTTTTTTAACTGGTTGTTCTTCCATGAAATTAAAGAGGCTAATTTGAAGAGCAAGGTAATAAAATTATGAATATCGAAAAATGATAATCATCAAATAAGTTATAATGTGGAATTTTTTCCTCACAAATTTAACGTTCTCTCTAAAACTCTATAATTAAATGAAGAAACCCTGAACTGTTATATACAATAATCGCTAAATTTATGCATAGTTTAAGGCCTTGATTATTAAGAATAACATCTAAAATGGATAAAAAAGACTGGTATGTGCCAATTCTGGTTATTGGTTTGTCAGCAGTATTTGTTATAGTCTCACTTGCTGTATTTCTTACCAAAGGAAAATCTTCTTACTGGCTTTCAAAGAAACTCAAGATTGGAGGTTTGATTATAAGTTTAACAGCAATAACGCAACAAGCGTGTACTTCCTCTTGTTATGACCCAATTCCACCCAATAACTTTACTGTTGATGATGTATATCAATATGATAATGATACGGTCAATATAGATTTTGCAGTCACCAACAAGCTAACTGGAGTTATTCATCAAAGAAATGGAGAAGACTTCTCATTTAACTTAATAGACAATCTTCAATCCGACACTGTGCAAAGAGATGATATTATGCCCCTGGATGGTAAGTATGATAATACTACTGAGGAATTTGAAATTGTGTTAGAGCCATCGTTACCGTCAGGTTCATATAATCTTAATTTGTATGAAACAAAAGTCTCAGAACAAACCTACGCTAATGCAGAGTTTGTAGTTAAAGTGGCCAATGATTAAGGGCTAATATGTCTAACAAACCAAATAATACCTGAAATGGATAAAAACAGCTGGTATATACCCCTACTTGCAGCCGGACTTTCAATTGCTTTTATTATTGTGTCTTTTGCAGTCTACCTAACTAAAGGCAAATCAACCTATTGGCTTTCAAAAAAGTTGAAAATTGGAGGTTTGCTTATTGGTTTAACCACAACAGCAGTTACGCATCAATCATGTGTAACTTGTTATGATTATAATGAGCCTATGCCAGATAATTATTTTGAGCTTGATGGGATGGATTATTATAATGATACTCTTGATATTGATTTCAGCGTAACCAATAAGATTTCAGGTGCGGTTTATAGCAGGTATGGTGAAGATTTAGTTTTTAGCGTTAGAGATAGCCTTATGGTAGACACCGTTCAAACAGGTGAAATTTTACCTCTCGATGGCATATTTGATGAAGAAAAAGAAGAATTTGAAATCGAATTAGATTCTGCCTTGAAATCAAGTATATATCATCTCAGTTTATATGATGCAAAAGTTCCTGATCAATCCTATAACAATATGTACACCATAAAGGTTACCAATGAAGATTAGTGTTCCGAATATTAGCTTCGAGGTAACCTCTCACTGTAACCTAAAATGCCGCTATTGCTATAACCATTGGAAAGGTAATGGTGAAAAGATAGAAGAGTTTAATTCTTATCGAACAGCAAGAAAAACATTAAAACGTCTATTTAAAATTGCTGAGGTTGAGCAAGTAACCTTCACTGGAGGAGAACCACTTATGACTGAACGATTTTCTGAACTGGTTCTCTATACAAGATTGAAAGGCAAGTCTGTTACGGTTATTTCTAATGGAAATTACTCCGATTATACAGCATATCAACAGCT
>JBDLIU010000425.1:0-3899 GCA_039714715.1 Bacteroidota bacterium | reverse complement strand
AAATTGCAAATCACCAATGAAACAAGTTGATATTTCTACTTCTCATCGGATTTTTCACTTAATACAATTCGCCCTACCATAAGATACGTAGGGGGCTCCTGAATGGCGTTGTTGGTTACAGGGAAACCTGTCATCCCAGCAGCTTCACGCTGACCTGATTCTCCTACAAAACTTATATTTCCATTTTTATCGGGGTGAATTCTAAACTGAAAACACGATCCCAGGTATGTTGAATAAAGTAGTTTGCTATTTTTAATATCAATAACTGAAATAAAGGATTTCCTGCGGCCAAAAAAAGTGGAACTAAAGGTTCTCTCCCAAATAGGGTAGTCTGAAAATAAAGCACTGTCAGAAAGCGGGAGATCCGATGAATTTGTTTTTCCACCTATAACAATGGTGTTTTCATTGAGGAAGTATGCGGACATAATATGATCTGCTTCCTTCCCGCCAAAGAGTGTTGAATATTCTAATGTCATATCTTCGGAATTAAAAACAGAAATAAAGCAATCCCGCTCACCTTTATTATCTTTAGCTATGGCATTCTCAGTAACCGGAAAACCTTCTTCCTTGGTGCTACCACAAACAACTAAGTTGTTAGGACTTGCCCAACTAATCGTTGATCCCATATGTCCTCCTCCGCCTAAATAGCTTAAATATAAAAGCTCTGTGCCTGTTTTGTTTACTTTGGCAACAAAATGATCAATACCGTCTTCAAATCCACCTACCTTGGGCATAATCATTTCTTTTCGAATAGCATTATCGGTTACAGGAAGGTCTGCTGCAACAGTAAAACCTGTTACATAAATATCATCCTTATCGTCAATGGCGACTCCGGTAATCATTTCCATTCTTCCCTTACCAATTGACGTAGAAAACAACAGTTTTTTGCCATTGGAGCTGAACTTAGAAAGAAAACAATCCTGTTTTGTAAACTCACTGTTAATTGCTCCTTCTGTAGTTGGGAAATTTACGGAACGGGTGGTGCCAGCTACTACAATATTTCCTTTGGAGTCAATCTTAATATTCCCACCACTTGCTGTTTCCTCTACTTCTCCACCTATAAATGTAGAAAAGACAATATCACTTCCAGAAGGGTTTATTTTAGTTACGAAAACGTCTCCGGCCCATGTTCCTTCTCCGTTAAAACTAGTGTCATAGCTTCCCGAAGTAACAGGGAAGTCTGATGAATGTGTTCCTCCTACTAAATATATATAGCCCTGTTCATCAACAGTTATACCAGTATGATGTTCTCTTTTTGTTCCACCAACTAATGTAGCAAATTCTAATTGACCATCGGGCAAGAATTTTGCAATAAAGGCATCTGCTTCCCCTTTAAGTTTTGTTTGATATGCTCCTTCTGTCGCGGGGAAATTCTTGTCTCGTGTATTACCTGAAACATAAGTATAACCTTCTGCATCTGTGAAAATATCAAAACCAGCTGCGTATTTATCAGTATGTGAAAGATAGGTAGAAAAACCTAATGTGTAAGTCATACTATCCAACTGTGCACTTGTTTGAGCAGATAAATCTCCCTGACCAAAGAAAATTCCGATTAAAATTAAACTGAGTTTTTTAAACATAATATTGTCCTTTTATAATTCTTGTTTGTAGTAATTAATTCTATACAAAACAATCAGAAACAGGGCATATTGATACATTCAAATTGAGACATAAATAGCTCCAGATTAAGACAAAAACTGTGAACAGAGAGAAAGGAAGATTCTAAATGTGTTTTTTAGCTCTTAAGAATAGGCTGAAGGAGAGACCCCATGAAATTGTTTAAATGCCTGACTAAATCGGTTTATATCTTCATAACCCACCATTAAGGCGACTTCGTTTACACGGTATTTTTCCTGAAGCAATTTAGCAGCTTGAATCATTCTTGTATGCCTGATTAAATCTGTTGGTGATTTGCCGGTTAAGGCATTGAATTTACGTAATAATGTTCTTCTGTGAACATTGATATTTTCGGCTAGTACTTCTACTGTGAAACTACTATTTTGAAAGCTATTATTAATTATGGACATGCAATCTTCAAGAAATTTCTTATCGAAATCAGAATAAATATTTTTTGAACGTTCTATATTAGTAAAGCTGAATTTTTTTCTGGCATTTTCTCCAGTTGAGATAATATTCTTTACTTTTTTAAGTAATAGGTCCGTATCAAAGGGTTTTACAATATAATCATCAGCACCACAATCGTAGCCGTCAATTATACTGTCAGCTGAGCCTTTAGCGGTAAACAGGATGATGGTGATATGACTGGTATTAATGTCATTTTTCAGCGTTCTACACAACTCATTGCCCTGGATCTTCGGCATCATCACATCACTTATAATTAAATCAGGGAGGTGTTTAAATGCCAGATCCGTTCCTTCTTGTCCATCTTTGGCACAAAGAACCTGATAGGAGGGGGCAAAAAGATCACGTAAGAGTGAGCGTAATTCATAATTATCTTCTACGATAAGGATGCTTGGTAGTCCGTTTTTGTTGGTCTCTGAAATTAGGTTCTCTACCTGATTAACTAATTGATCTTGCTTGTTGATTTCGACCTTAACAGGAACATCGTCTAGAATTTCCACTGTCTCAAGGGGCAGAGAGATGGTAACATTTGTGCCTTTCCCCGATTTGCTGGAAATGCTAAGTGTCCCTTTCATCAGCTCAACGATTTCTTTAACGTAAGCCAATCCGATACCAGTCCCTTCAACACTTGTATTGGAGTTTTCAATCTGATAATATCTTTTTCCAAGATTCTTTAGATGATCGTTGCTAATGCCTTTTCCAGTATCACTAATTTCCAACAGTAACTGGCGGGTGTTTAGATCAAGTTTAAATGCAACCTCTCCATTTTCTTTATTAAACTTAAAAGCATTGGACAATATATTGGTTATGATGGACTGCAAGCGCCCAAAATCAGTGACAATTTGAGCTTCACCAATATTTGCTTCAAAAACAAGCTTACAATTGTTTTGGGAGGAATAACCTTCGAATGAATGCACAATTTCTTTACAAAAAGAAATGATCTCAAATTCAGATAAATCTAAACGTAATAATTGCTCATCTAACTTTTGTAAATCCAGAATTTGATTAACCAGGGTCTTTAACTTATTTGTATTACTAACTGCCAGTTGAAGCTGACCAGTAGTTTTGTCATCTTTTGTGTCTGATTTAAGTATTTTCTCTAAAGGCGATTTAATGAGTGTTAGAGGTGTTCGAATTTCATGAGAGATATTGGTAAAGAAGTCGAGTTTACGTTTAGCTGATTCTTGCAGTTGCCTTGATATTTCCTGTATCTCACTTTTTTGTTTTGCCAGTTGTCGGTTGTCTTTTCTTTTACTCCGGTATGCTCGTAAAAGAACTATTCCAATGACAATAAATAAAATTGCACCTGCAACAGAAGCATTACGAATGAGTTTTTGCTTGGCAATTTCACTTTGTAATAGTTGAGCTTCAAGCTTTCTCTCTTCTTCTCTTTTTTCGAGTTCAAACCTCATTTCAAGTTTGGCGATCTCATTATACTTTTCAATGCTTGCCAAACTATCATTCATTTGGTTGACAGTTTTTAAATAGCTGGAAGATGTTTGAAAATCTCTTTTTGAATAAAATACCTCACTCAGCAATTCCGCTGATTTTTTTACTCTTTCGGGTAATCCTAAATCTACAGCCAGATTATGTGCTAATTCTAAATAATAGATTGTGCTGTCAATATCATTAATCTCGTGGTAGTAGCTTCCTAACTCTTCGTAAGAGACTGCCGTTTCCAACCCCGACCTGGATTGAACAGCTATATTTCTTGCTCGATTTAAATAGGTAAAGGCTTGAGGTGTATTGCCTATAATTAAATACGTACGACCAGCCTCTATTAATGTAGTGTGAACATGAATTTCAGGGCATACACC
>JBDLIU010000424.1:0-3908 GCA_039714715.1 Bacteroidota bacterium | reverse complement strand
AGCCTATAAAGAACTGGTCGTTCAATCCTCACTGAAAAGTCCCGGCAGGACTAAATCCGGGTAGTTATATAATTTTATAATTGATCAATTGTGCCGTCAGGTACAACATCTTGGACATTCACATACCGTACCTCTGGCACGGTGATTTATTTCTATGTATTTCTACCCATATTATGTCTCTAAAAGGACAATGTTTTATACATAAAAAAAATGGTCGCCCCGATGCATCGGAACGACCATTTAGACATATTTTTAGATATCTAAGCTAATTTTTCAATCAAATCAGCAGCTCTGTGTGAGTAGCCCGCTTCGTTGTCATACCATCCAACTACTTTTACTAATTTGCCATTTGCAGATGTTAGTTGAGAATCAAAAATAACTGAATATGGATTGCCCACGATATCAATTGAAACAATAGGATCTTCGGTATACTCCATAATACCTTTCAGGTAGCTGTCAGCCGCTTTTTTCATGGCAGCATTAATTTCCTCTGCTGTTGCTTCTGTTTTCAGTGTAACAGTAAGATCTGTTAATGAACCATTAGGAATTGGAACACGAAGAGCTATACCATCCAGTTTACCTTTCAAATGAGGAAGTACCAGACCTACTGCTTTTGCAGCACCTGTAGACGTAGGTACAATTGAGTATGCAGCAGCACGAGCTCTTCGAAGGTCACTGTGAGGTGCATCCTGAAGATTCTGGTCTGCAGTATAGGCGTGAATAGTTGAAATATAACCTTGCTCAATACCAAAAGTATCGTCAAGAACTTTAGCCATAGGTGCAAGGCAGTTGGTAGTACATGATGCATTAGACATAATGGTTTCATCGCCAGTTAATATCTCATCATTTACTCCTAAAACGACTGTTGGAATATCACCTTTGGCTGGAGCAGAGATTACTACTTTCTTGGCTCCCGCTGTTAGATGTTTGCCGGCACCAGCTTGGTCTCTAAATATTCCTGTTGATTCAAGAACAATTTCAACACCAAGGTCTCCCCATGGAAGATTGGCAGGATCACGCTCTGCATAAACTTTAATTTCTTCACCATTAACTACAATCCCATTTTCTGATGCTTCAACAGTACCCTCAAATTTACCATGCACTGAATCATACTTTAAAAGATGAGCCAATGTTTTGGTGTCTGTCAAGTCATTGATTGCAACTACTTCCAGGTTGTTACTATCTATTAATCTCTTGAAGGTTAATCGGCCTATCCTTCCAAATCCGTTAATTGCTACTTTTGTCATAATTATTCTATTTAAATGTTGCACAAAAATACGACTCCTGAAAGGTAAAATCAATGATATAGATTAGTAAAGTCATTTTTGTTATAAGAAAGTTAAACTTCTGACTCATAGATTGTAAAACAACTAGTATCATTTGAAAGCCTCGTTAAGTAAGATTAACTTTATCCGAAGATTTTAACCATTGTTTTGTTTATGAAAATCATTAATATAATTCTGATTACGTTGGTCACATTTTTCATGGGATCAGTTTATGCTCAGGATGATAACAGATGGGCTTTGTCGGATGATAAAAGCATAACCTGGGAAGTTCCGAATAATGATTCACATATGGATCATATAGAGATGAGCGGCTTTGAAATATCTGCCATATTACACTATGGTGTCGAAAAAGGTAGGCTTAAGCAGAAAGTTCATTTAGTGTTCCCTATGTTGAGAACTATCCCGAATGACACACATGCGAGCTTAGCGCATATTGTCCAGTATGACTCTCTTTCAAAATTCAAAATCAACAACAAGGAAGCAAAGGAGTATCCTTCCAGGTTTATTGTTAACGGCACGGTCCAAATCCAATCAGAAACAAGTGAAGGAATTATGGTGAGGCACCAACTGTTCCCTTCAACAGATCAACCTGTATTTATTGATAAGATTGAAATTAGTCATTCAGGGGATGATCCTGCGAAAATTGATATACCCAAAGTTGATTATCTATTCAAAACAGATGAGGAGAAAGGTGTCTATGGCACCTACCTGGTCAGGGTTAAGTCTACTAAGCACGGGCAATTTTCCCTTTTACCTGGTGAAACAATCAGCTATGCTTTGGTATATTCCGGCAACATAAGTACAGAACCGGAACATTATATATCTGCTGATTATGAGTTAAATAAAAGACAAAAACTTATAGATGAGACTTTCAATAACCTTGTATTTGAGTCACCTGACCCAATATTAAACGAGGCCTTTTCCTTTGCCAAACTTAGGGCTACTGAAAGTATATACAACACGAAAGGAGGACTTATGCATGGTCCTGGTGGTGGTAGATATTATGCTGCTATCTGGGCTAACGACCAGGCAGAATACGCCAATCCATTTTTCCCCTTTCTGGGTAATGATGCAGGTAATGAATCGGCTATAAATTCTTTCAGGCATTTTGCCCGATATATGAATGATGAGTACAAACCAATTCCGAGTTCGATTATTGCAGAGGGGACTGATTTCTGGAACGGTGCCGGTGATAGGGGGGATATGGCTATGATAGCCTATGGCGCTACCCGGTTTGCCATGGCTTATGGTGATAAAGAAACAGCCCGTGAGCTCTGGCCATTGATAGAATGGTGTCTTGAGTATAGCAGGAGAAAAATTAACGACAAAGGAATAGTAGAATCTGACAGCGATGAGTTGGAGGGAAGGTTCCCGGCAGGTGATGCTAACTTAAATACATCCAGCCTGTATTATGACGCATTGGTTTCTGCAAGCTTGCTGGGAGCAGAACTGGGTGTTGATCAGAAGCAGGTAGATGAGTATAAAAAGCAGTCTGAGAAAATGTATAAAGCAATCGAAGATTACTTCGGTGCAAAAATCGATGGTTATAAAACTTACAGGTATTATAATGGGAATGAGGTACTACGTGCCTGGATATGCACCCCGTTAATAGTAGATATTTATGAGAGGAGCGAAGGAACTATTGATGCCTTGTTTTCAGATAAACTATGGACTCCGGATGGATTAGCATCAGAATCCGGAAGCACAACATTTTGGGATAGAGCCACCCTTTATGCTTTAAGAGGTGTGTTTGCAGCAGGTGAAACCCAGAGAGCAATGGATTTTCTAAAGTATTATTCAAACAGGAGGTTGCTGGGAGAGCATGTGCCGTACCCGGTGGAGGCATACCCTGAAGGTAATCAGAGGCACCTTTCTGCAGAGAGCGCTCTTTATTGCAGGGTTATTACAGAAGGACTCTGGGGCATAAGACCAACGGGGATGCAGAAATTTTCCCTGGCACCAAAATTACCTGATGGCTGGGATTCAATGGCTTTGCGAAGAATAAATGCATTCAATCATAATTTTGATATTGAAGTGAGCAGAGAAGGCAAATACCTTAGAGTTAAGCTAGCTGAAGGAGAAAAAATACACCTTGACACCAAAATCAAGTATGGAGAAAATCTAAAATTTGATTTTGCCAAATAAAAAAACCTTCCGGCTAGTGTAGGAAGGCCTTTAGTGAAGTCAGGTGGTACCACCTGACTTAAGGACCATGCTGCTCATATGTGTCAGATGGTAACCTGTCCGTCCGGAAGGCGGGCATCTGACACCACTAGTGCTTAATTGTTGACTTTCTCTAACACCATGGCAATCCCTTGGCCAACACCAATACACATGGTACAAAGTGCTTTACTAGCATCGGAATTTTGCAATTGATAGTAAGCGCTGGTAACAATCCTTGCGCCACTCATTCCCAGCGGGTGACCCAGGGCAATGGCGCCCCCTAGTGGATTAACTCTCTGATCATCATCGGCCAGGCCCAGCTCTCGTGTACAACCTAAGGATTGTGCAGCGAAAGCTTCATTCAACTCGATGATATCCATATCAACCAACGACAGATCTAGTCGCTCTAAAAGTTTCCGGGTGGCAGGAACTGGTCCCATGCCCATGATTCGTGGCATT
>JBDLIU010000423.1:0-3917 GCA_039714715.1 Bacteroidota bacterium | reverse complement strand
CGCACAAGAACCTGGACTAACAACAGTCTTAGTCAATGTTACACTACCACTAGTAATATCATTTGCATGAATATTGTAAACAGGATTATCAACATTGTCAGCTACAAAAGTACCTGAACCACTGGTTGTCCATGTAATAGTACCATTTGCACTTGTACTGCCACTTACTGTATAGGTCGGCTGATCTGAACATACCTCATCATCAGAACCAGCATCAGAGGTTGGAGTTGCATCGATAGTTACTGCAACTGTATTGGTAAGATCATCAACACATGAATTTGGTGTTGTTGCCCTCACCTTAATAGTTACCGAAGCTGTTAAAGCAGTTGATGTTAAAATCAAATTTCCTCCATCTCCAACGTAAACAGCACTTAAAGGAGAGTCGTCAGCATTATTTAATAATTGATAATTAACATTATTCTCACTTAGTACTACTGTTATATCAGTGGTCGAATTTTCACAAACATTAACCGATGCCGGATTAACAGATAATGTGGCATCTGGTAATGGATTTACAATCACATCAACCGATGTTCCTGCACTCTCACAACCTGAAACTGTTTGAGTAGCATATAATCTATATGTTCCAGGAGTTGTATTGTCAACTTCTGCAGAAGATGGAGTAAAGGGGGATCCGGTTCCGACCTGATTGGTTAAACCTACATCATCATACCAAATTATATTTGTTCCTGTAGCTGTTAAAGATGGTATTGCATCATCTTCACAAATTTCTACCGGACTTGTAGATGTAGGTGGTGAAGCACTTTGAATTGTTATTGCCTCTGTACCGGAAAGATCAACAGCACAATTTGAAGTTTCAGTACTACTTGCATATACTTTAATAGTAACATTGGCAGTCAGAGGATAGCTTGTTATTACTAAATCTGCTCCGGTTCCTGTAAAAAGATTACTTAGAGGACTACTGTCTGAATTATTCTGTAATTGATACTCTACATTAAGTTCACTACTTCCAATGGTTATTTCAGCTGTTTCTCCATAACATACGGTATTTGAAGTAGCACTAACAGATAAGCCGGCAGATGGTTGAGGAATTATTGTATGTGTGATTGTGTTAGATATTACACCAGAACACGCACTTGCATCATAAACAAAACTATAGATTTCCTGACCATCAGTAAGTGTTGATGTTGTAAATGTATTACTCGCTGCAGGTGCACCTTGAGAAACACCATCAACAAAAAACTCGTAGGTAGTAGATCCTGAATTCCCAGTTGCTGTACTGGTGAAAATAACTGATTCTCCATCACAACTTGTATCTGATACTGCATCACTTGATAACGTATTAGATAATGTCGAAGCATTAACAGTGACTGTCACAGAAGCTGATTCATCACTGCAACCATTACTGTTTGTTACAATTACCGAATATGTATGCGCTCCTGTACCCAATGATGATATAGAATAAGTGTCGGAGGCTCCAGATTGAACAGTAGTTCTTGATCCTCCAGGATCATAGACAAATTCATAACTAACTCCTCCCCCTGCCGTTATTGTGGCGGTCTGACCTTCACAAATTGTTTGGGATGCAGGTGTTAAAGTAGGGATTGGTGGCGCATAAGCATTTAATGTACCATGATTCACTCCATCACCTGCATTATCACCAAAAATGGTGGCATCACCTGTATTTAAAATTGTTTCAGAACCAACACTTACACCTTTGACCTTTAACCCTGCAATCGTTATGGTATGAAAACTACTTGTCGATGCCGGACTAAAATCTAAATTGATTTCAAGTTGATAAGTGCTTACAAATGTTATTGAACCAATAGAGGCATCGGCTCCTGATACGGAAACAGTAGGAAGAGTACCTGTATCAAATTCAAAGGCACTGGTTGCCCCACCTGAAAATTCTAATTGAAGAGATTTAGATGGAGTAGCGCCAATATCATCAACTAAAGTTTCTTCAACTATAATGTCTGATAGACTATACCAATCAGAGTCAGTTGGTCCGGGATTTAGACAAATGTTTTCTCCACCAGTCGCAGCGGTTACATCAACCTGGCCAAATGTATAGCTAGTTGTTAATAAAAGGCTAATAAGGCCAATTAACAGAAATCTATATCGATTAAGATTAGACAATTCTTTCAAGTAATTATACTTTTTCAATATCTAATGCTTTAAAAGTAGGAAAAGTAACCACCAAAACTCGATAAAATCAGGAGAAAATTCATGCCGCTTGTCATATTAGAAATTCATTTGACCGTCGGGTCCTGTTTTTATAACTATTAACTTCTTTATTGGCTCCAAATCTGCAGTACCAAGTACTACGATTGATCCATCCTGAAGGGTAGTTACTGCAGAAGCAGAATAGCTGGATGTATTGGTTCCATATGTTTTTGGCCATGGCTCCTGAATGTCCTTATTTCTATCCAGTTTTACCAGGTAAATTTCTGAATTATCAATTGTGTATTGCACATCACAAACTATTACAGTATGAGTACCATTTTGTATTGAAACATCTTTTCCTATAACAGGATCACCAGCAGTAATTGATGGATTAAACAATTTTGTCCCCCAATCAGATTCACTATCTTCGTTAAACTCCCATCCCACCATAAAAATATTAGGATCAGCATTGTCGTCCGTATATCCTATTTGCCAAAAGCTATCTTCAAAGCCATTTAAGCTAATAGAATACTCATTTGACCCTACTTCTTCATACATCGTGGAAGGACCAATTCCCACACTCTGGAGATAATCTTTATTAAAACCTACATAATAGAAGTTATTATCAAGACCATCCTTAACAAAGTTTGTATTACCAAAAGCCAAAAATCGAACCCCTTCAGAACCTATATTATTAACGGTATCTTTGACTTCATACGCTCCTGTAACCCTGTCTTCACCAGGAGTACCAAAATATCTGATCCTTTCAGTACCTGTTCCAACTTCATTTAATGATAAATCATATAGTTTTAAAAAACCATTAATACCACCACCACCAGGAGTAACGTGATCCGTTTCTCCACTAACTAAAATACCAGAATGGCCATATGTAATTTTACTAAGACTATTTCTTACTGTATCAGTAAAAACATAAGCAGAATCAATCAGATTTCCGTTGAGATCAAAATTCAATAACACAGATCTACTCACCGTATTATCATATACTGTACCCCCTAGCAAATATGTGCTGTTAGGTAACTCAATCAACGATTTGGCTTCTGATTTCAATAACCCGGCACTGTGCCCGCCTACTTTCCATTCTATATCTCCTTTTAAATCTGTCTTTATAAGAAGATATTCAACTGAATCACTTTGATCGATGGCAGTTCCTTCACTATAGGAAGTTCCAGCAATAAGTAATCCCCCGCCAGAAGTTTCTATTATATCATTACCCACCTGGTTTCCTCTATTAACACCCGAATAAACTTTGATAAAGAAGTCTTCGTTCCTTGGCTGTACATTTTCAGCAGTATCGCAACCGGATAAAACGGATAAGTAGCCTAAGAAAAATACAATTATCAGCCTATTCATTTTTCTTATCTTTTTTACTTAACCACTTTTTCACCATTGTTTGAATGGTAACCGTATTTTTCTCACGCGGATAATAAATGGGCCATACAAACCCAAACGACAACTCAATATTATTCCAGCGATAATCATCCTCAGTATCCATGCCACTAAAAACTTTAATCTTATTATTGACATTGTCAAATGAATTCACCTTATCCACATTGATCATATTGGACATTCCAAGATTGTATCTTAAATCAACAAGCACATACTTATAACCAAACCTGCGCTTTAAACCAACCCCCAAAACAGCTGAATGCCAAAATGATTTAGCTTGAGGACCCATTCCGCCAGTAAAGGATTTATCTACTTCCCTTTCCGGAGTTCTTCTGACAAACCTCTCGGATAATGATGAAGAAATCTCTGTATCTGTTACATCA
>JBDLIU010000422.1:0-3923 GCA_039714715.1 Bacteroidota bacterium | reverse complement strand
CAGGCTCATCAGGATACTCTTTTTGCCATGAATCCCACGGGAAAATTGTTTGTGATTTACCTGATACCAATCCCCAGTTGTAAGCACCAATATTGTTCTTATGCATATAAGGAAGATGATCCCCGAAAGTTGATTTGTTTGTACGGGCCATATACTCAGTACACATAATTGGCCTGTTATACCTTTCTAGGGGTTCTGCCTTTTTTGTAAACTTTTCTATTGCATCGTAATTATGGAAAGTAATGATATCCGAGTTATTAAGCATAAACTCATTAAATTCAGATAATTTATCTTGGTTATCCCACTCGCAACACCATACAGCCGAAGTAATCGGTTGAGAAGGATTTACTTCCCTTGCCCAACTAAATGCTTTCTTTAAAAGTTTTAAAGAATAGGGTTGCTTACCATCATCGTTATATGAATGGAAATTATTATTTTCGGGTTCGTTGTATAAGTCCCAGATAAGCACCCTTTCATCATTGGCAAATCGTTTTATAATACCCTGTACATAAGGCTTTAATTCTTCATGGCGGGCCTCATTGGTAAGTATTTCATACCCCGGGCATTGTACCCACCCTGCATTGTGCCTGCGAGGAAAAGGAGTTCCCTGGTCTCCTAATTTGGGATAAGGATTCCATACATCATCAAACAACACGAACATTATTTTTATTTTGTGAATACGGGCAATATTCAAAAAATGGTCAATCCGGCTATAGTATGATTCAGGATTTTCTTGCCATACCAGGTAATGTAGAAAAACCCTCATTGAGTTCATCCCGATTTTCTCAGCATAACCCAATTCCCTGTTAATTGTAACAGGATCAAAAGTCGAGGCCTGCCACATTTCTATCTGGTTTTGGGCTGTTGAAGGAACAAAGTTTGCTCCAACAATCCATCCGTGTTCCTTAGACCATTTCGTAGCTTTCTTTTCGCTCCAGCGTTGGCTGTTTTCCTGGGCAAAAAGGCTATTTGAGATAATTAATACGACAATTATTGATAGTATTCTTTTCATCATTTGATCTTAATTAATAATCATACTTACCTAACCATATTAAACCGGCTACTGTACCTTACAGTAAAACAACAGATCTTAATATGTATAACTTTTAAAATCATTAAACCTAAATTTCAGCTGATAGTTTATTGGAGCACTATTTCTTAAACAAACTATAAGCCCTTAACAGTATTATTAGTAACCCGGATTTTGAGACATCCCTTTGTTTTGGTCAATTGCTTCATAAGGAATTGGCGTCATATATTGTTTTACTTCAAATTTAGATGCATAATCTAACTCAGCCTCAATACTGTATGTCCAAACTCCTGAGTTATCATCAGGACTACTATTTCTAATAACCATATTATGTCGCGGTTGATTCATTACAATTTCTGCAGTTCTCCAACGCTTGTTGTCTAAATATCTTTTCTCTTCAAAACATAATTCTACACGGCGTTCCCTGCGTATTTCTTCTCTCATTTGTGCCTGATTAAGTCCCGTCTGCAAATCAGGAAGATTACTTCTGTTACGAATTCGATTAAGCGCATCATACACTGTTGCATCAGGGCCAACAGCTTCGTTTTGAGCTTCTGCATAATTTAACAGTACCTCAGCATATCGGAAATAAACATTGTTTTGTCCACTTGTATTAACCCCGGGAGGTGCATCGTGGTTAAGACGTTTCTTGATATAGTATCCTGAGTCACCAACATCTGAAGAGCCTGAAAGGTCAATTTCGTTATCAGAAGGATTAACTTTATCGATACGGGTATAAACTATATCCGGTGTAGTCATCCAATCCATCTTTAACTCCGCACCATCGTAAACTATGAAATCGTAGAATCTTTGCTCTCTATCAACAAAAGGATTTTGAGGATCATACCCTGAAGTAGGATCAGTGATTTTTTTACCGTTAGCCATCAAGAAACAGTCAACAACTTCCTGAGTTGGGTTGAAGTTCCCAAAAGTGTAATATACACCGTGAATAAAAGGAGTTCCTCCACGTACGTTATATTCACCTCCCATTTCGTAAGAAACATCAGCAAGGTGCTGGCGATCCCAAATAATTTCGCTGTTATATTCGTTTTCTACTTTCCATAATCCTTCCAAATCTCCAAATAACGCATATGTCCCTCCAAGTTCGTCTATAAACTTTTTGTTTGTAGCCGCTGCTTCTGCCCAAAGATTCGAATTAGCTATTTTGAAGTGTACAAAATTATCCGGATCACTTAGATAGGGAACACCACTATTAAATAATTCGCTTGCAGCAAAAAGTTCTACCCATCCCTTTAGGGCCAATGCTGCACCAATTGTAGCATGACCGGCTTCAGGGTCACCGGTATCATATTTTGCCGGCATGTCTCCATTATCAACAATTTCGCCTAGTTCGCTTGTGATAAAGTTAAAAGTCTCTTCGAAAGTAGATCTTGGTACAGCCAATTCTTCCTCCGTCATTGTAGCACGATCTAATGGCACTGTAATTATTGGAAGACCTCCATAATGTATAAATCCTTTATAGTAGAAAAATGCACGCATAAATCTTGCTTCATCCATACGTTTGTTGTACCATTCTTCAGAGTAGTTGTCTTTGTATTCTTCAATTTTCTGAATAAAAGTATTTGCCTTTCTGATCTTTCTATAAAGCTGTAGCCAATCATACCCCTCAGTAGGTCCGTGATTATCGAACCATTCATTCGATGTACTAAAAGCAGGTGCCAGACAATTCCCTTGTCGCCAGTTTGATGCATCGTAGTAGTGACTTATGTTATAGTCATCGGTATAATAGTCCAAATAATCAAACCTGTTGTATGAACTTGGCATGGTAAAATACACGTCGTTTAAGAAAATATCGGCGTTATTTTCAGAATCCCACATGGTTTGGTCATTCAACTTTGATTTGTTCACATTTTCGAGAAACTCATCTTTGTTACAAGAAACTGTTGTTGTAATGGCTAATACGCTAACAGCTAATGCTAAATATTTTAATGTCTTTTTCATCTTTCTTAAGTTTAGAAGTTAACTGTTATACCAAATGTATGATTCTGCATTACAGGATAAGCAGTTTCGCGCTGTGCATATCCCATTTCAGGATCTAAGAAATCCAATCCACTTAATGTTAGCAAGTTTACACCTGTATAGTGTACTCTCACAGAACCTATATCAACTTTATTTGTCAACGATTCAGGAAGCGTATATCCTACAGTGGCTGTTTTTAAACGTAAAAAACTTGTGTTAACCATCCAAAAACTAGAATTACGATCGTTGTTTACATAAGGTGAAGGAGTCGCACGCGGATATAATGCATTCTGATGATCAACAGTCCATCTATTGTTGAAATATTCATAAGATGTATTTGATGCGTTATTCTCGAAAGGTACAGTTTGGAAACCTTTGATATTGAGACTACTCATGGCAGAACCCTGGAAGAATAAGGTAACGTCAAATCCTCTCCATTTGGCATCTGCAGTAAGTCCAAATGTTAACAGAGGATAAACCGGATAACCAATTTCAGTTTCATCATTTACATCTATCTTGCCATCAGGTACTCCATCAGGGCCGCTTAAATCGGCATACATAATATCTCCGGGGTGAATAACTCCAAATTGTTCTACATTGTAGCCGTCAAACTTGTCAATTACACCATCGCCATTTTTATCATGTTCTGTTGAGAACAATCCAAGTGATTGATAACCAAATTGTGTTCCAAACGGTTTACCTGTCAATGTACGATTAGGATTGTTCTCCTGTGCATCTGATTGGAAAACCTCAATCATTTTGTTTTTGGCATAAGATAAATTACCGGATATACCAAACTCGAAATCTTCGTTTACATATTTGCGGCTTCCAAGGGTAAATTCAAATCCATTGTTTTTCATTACACCCTTGTTTTCCTGGGCAAGCCACAAACCATATTCTACCGGTAAAGTAA
>JBDLIU010000421.1:0-3937 GCA_039714715.1 Bacteroidota bacterium | reverse complement strand
GGTTATACAATAAAGAAGACGTACCAGTCAAGTATTTTGTTGGGTTTTAATAGTTTGGCAGCAGTAATGAATCACATTTCTTAAATTCAGAAGGGATTTATTTTAATTAAATTCTCATGTTGGGCGAAAACCATTCTCGGTAGAAGGGAGATAATTTCACTCTTGTTGCTTGAGCCTTAATAGTGAATAACCAAATCCCAGGTTCTCAAAATATTCAATCTTCAGATCGTAATACTTCTCTTTCTTTAACTGAATCTCAGCGTCTTTATATCCGCCAGGTCTGTGACCGTCCCAGGCGTCAATGATCAGCTTTTTGTCCAGGTATACCCGGAAGCCATCATCTCCTTCCATGCCAATCTCATAGGTGCCGGTTTTTGGCACTTTAAGCAAGCCCTTCCATCGGATGGAGAATTGATCGTGGCCCAACCCCGGGCCTGGCTTATTACCGGCCCACCAGTTGAAATCAATGTTTTTATCAATCCGTGTAAAGGCAGGTTCGCCTTTTAGCTCTTTATTGTTGAAATAGGTTGCTTCAAGCCCCTCCTCGTGCGATCGGGTGAAGAGCACACCGGGAATGATGACGGAATTATCCACCGCTCTGTATTTCACATTTTTCACCGTTAAACCATTCACCCAGTTTAGGTTCATCCCTTTGCCAGCACTGATATCCAGGTTTTCCAGCGCCACGTTTTCTATTGGCGTATGGTTGGTTCCCTGCATGTTTATGGCTTCACCGGCATTGTTGCATGTAATGTTCCTGAAACTCAGGTTACGGAATACCGGGTAGGCCTTCCCGTTCTCCGAGGCCATGTATGCTCCGTAGTCTGTTTCGATCCAGATCACCTCATACCTGAGATCTTCCATGGTGATATTTTCGCAATAGATGTTTTCAACGATACCACCCCGGGAGGCATTGGATTTGAACCGGATGCCCCTGTCTGTTCCCCGGAAAACACAATCGTGGACATACACATCCCTGATATCGCCGCCTGTATCACTTCCAATCACAAATCCACCATGACTTTTATAAACGGTTATGTGACGTACCACAATGTTTTCCGTGGAACGGCCCACACGCCATGCATCCTCGTTGATCCCAGATTTGAGGCAAACACCGTCATCTCCCACACTCACAAAACAATACTCCACCAATGCATTTTTGGTGGAATTCAGGTTAATTCCATCCGTATTGGGACCTCCGAAAGTTTTCAGATGCAACCCGCGCACGATCACGTTCTCACAATAGGTGATGTCAAAAGTCCAGAAAGGCCCGGGGGCACTGATGGTAAAGCCTTCGAACAACACATTTTTACACTCCACCGGATTGATAAACTGTGGCCGGAGAGCGGCATCAGGTGTACCCCCTATGCGTTGTTCAGGGGGTATATCCTGAAGCACCTGGTTTTCATAAATATGTTTTATAGT
Organism: Bacteroidota bacterium; assembly: GCA_039714715.1. Lineage (GTDB taxonomy): Bacteria > Bacteroidota > Bacteroidia > Cytophagales > Cyclobacteriaceae > S012-113. Next base: position 2,512 of record JBDLIU010000421.1, on the reverse strand, counting down.
TCTTTCGCCTCTTCTGGTCCACTCCCACCAGTTATCCCCGTGCCCGAACAATTTTCCAGGACCCGTAATGGCAATGTTTTCACATTGATGGGCGTAAATCAGGGGTGAGTAGTTGTAAACTTCGATACCGGCCCAGCGGGTAAAAACCACCGGCAAGTAATCGTCCGGATCGTCGCTGAAATGGAGTTCCGCACCCTCCTCAAAATGGAGATTTACGTTGCTTTTTAGATGAATGGCCCCGGTGAGCCATTTTCCGGCCGGCACCAGCACTTTTCCGCCTCCCGCAGCAGAACAAGTTTCAATGGTTCTTCTGAACGCTTCGGTGTTCTTTGTGGTTCCATCGTTTTTTGCCCCATACTCCACAATATTGAAAGTCCTGTCCGGGAATTGTGGTTTTTTCAGCTGGGGCATGATAAAAGGCGCCGTTATGGGCTCTATCTCGTCCGGTCTTTCAATGGCCGTCAATATCTCCTGGTTATCCTGGGCATACGTATCTATTGTTCCAAGTAACAATCCTGAAACAATAGCTATAATGAGTGCTGTGTTATTCATAAGAAAGTATTTTTTTATTTAAATTCTTGCCGCCTGTCCGGGAACGGTTGCTGTCAATTTCCCCCGAACAAATTTTACCTGTTTTCATTCTGCACAATGATCCCGTTTTCAAATGCCCTGTGAGCCATTCATGTGCAGGTTCCAGATAATCTGAAGATTCTGCTATTTCCAATCCATACTTAATTGCCAACTCTTTATCATAAGGCAGATATTTATCACTGCGATTTTGTGCTGCTAATGACAATGTAATAATAATTAGAAACATGCCAAGGAATACTTTTTGCAACAGGCAAGGAACGGCAAACATAAGGGACAAAGAAATGCATTTAATGCTACTGATTTCTTTGATTTGTTGGAGAGCAGGTTTTATATTTACTCTTATGTTGCTATTGGCGGCAGAATATATATGTTATGCTCAAGCATCTAGTAATATTTATAACCTAATTATATCCCCCAATGAGACACCTATTAATCTTGGCCTTAGTATTAGCATCGTTTACGATGTCAGCCCAATCTCCTCCCTTCGAAATGGTAGAACCTGAATCATTAGGATTTTCATCAGAAAGGTTGATGCGGATCAATAAAAAAATGGATCAATATATTTCTGAGAACAGGACAGCTTACATACAAACACTGATCGCTCGAAATGGGGAAGTATTTCATTTTAAAAGTTTTGGTAATGCCGATATTGAATCAGGAAAAGTGCATCAATCCGATCATATTTTTCGCATTGCTTCTTTGACCAAACCGGTAACCGCAGTTGCTTTAATGATTTTACTTGAGGAAGGCCATTTTCAATTGGATGACGAAGTCTCCAATTTCATTCCAGAATTTAGAGATTTTAAAGTGTTGGTAGAAGAAAATGGAGAAAGGAAACTTGTTGATCCAAAATCCCCAATTACGATCAAGCAATTACTTACACATACCTCGGGCTTAGGATATTACTTTGATGTGACTGGATTGTGCAATTCTTATTGGGATTGTCCAGCTGGACTCTACGCCAATAACTATATAGATACGCTATATATACAATCCAACCTATTAGATGGAAATGCTACCAAAGGATACTTTATTGAAAAATTAAGCGAGCTACCGCTAAGATATCAACCTGGCGAAGACCTCTATTATAGTATTGGATTAGATGTAGTCGGATATCTGGTTGAGGTCATTTCCGGAATACCATTGGATCAATACATGAAAGAGATGATTTTTTCTCCCCTGGGGATGAAGGATACGGATTTCTTTGTTCCTTCGGATAAACTCAATCGGTTTACTACAAATTATTATCAAGATCCTGAGGGCACTCCACAAGCTTTCGATCGACCGGATAATAGTACCTATAGGACGAAACCAAGTTTTTTCAGTGGTGGTGCAGGACTGGTTTCTACCATGAGGGACTATCTGCGATTTGCACAAATGCTTCTAAATAAGGGAGAATTCAATGGCGTTAGAATACTTAGCCCCCAAACTGTGGAATTCATGACAATAGATCACCTGCAATCATATGATTTATTTTATCCTGGTCATGGTTTGGGCTTAGGTTTCGTAACAGTTGAGGACATCACGCTAATCAATCTTCCTGGGAATAAGGGGGAATATTCTGCTACTGGAGCCTTTAATACCTATTTATGGATTGATCCCGAGGATAAAATCATTGCCATGGTTTGGACACAGCTTTGGCCATATGCAGGCTCACCGCTGGCACAGGATTTTAAAGTGTTGGTAAACCAGGCCTTGATTGAATAAACGAATTAAAATCACATTCAGATAACAGAGTGATTCTTTAGATAAAGAACCTTTTGAGTCTTGAAGATCAGGAATAAGCATAACAAATCACTAAAGCCGACCGATAACGCATGTCACGCCATTTGCGAAAAAGGCAAAGCCCGCGCCACGCTACGGCGGCTGAGTTTCACCGATATAGGCATTGTAGTAGAAAACTTTGAATTACATGGAAACT
>JBDLIU010000420.1:0-3943 GCA_039714715.1 Bacteroidota bacterium | reverse complement strand
TTGGCATCCAATCCTGTACGTCCGAATCCAATATAGTTATATAAACCTGGATCTGCTGTAGTCGTTGTGTTGGATTCATTTGCATTAGGGTAAAGATACTTGTTAGTACCTGTTTCTGGCACTTTAACAACAAAAACAACACTTACGTTGTTTTCATAGTAAAGTGTACTGTCATTATAAGGGTAAGCTGAATCATCAGCTCTAAAGTTTTCGGTAATAGCATCGTCTTCAGTCAAGGCTTCTATGCGAGTTTGTACTCTCGCAGCCATTGGGCTTCTCGTAGGTAGCAATGTACTTGGCATTCCTCTATTATCTGCGACATAGGTGAAGTTACTGTCAGGACCTGCTTGGTTTGTGATATTAAGTACGGAAAATCTGAAATGGTGTGGGATAAATGTTACATTTTTATCTCCACAGATCCATGTATGTGTGGTACTGTTACAATCTTCAGGTGTATCGTCATTATCAACTTCAGCCCATTCGTGATCGTAAATAATAAGGTCTATAAGACCTACATCATTGTAAGATACCTGAACAATTTCATCTGCCGGTGACGGCTCAGAAGTACTGAAGCTTGACAGTCCTTCTACGGCATATACTGTTGCAGATCTGTTTAGATCAGATATACCATGAAGTAATCCAGCAGTGTCCTCTGTTCCATCTTTAAAATATTTAATTTCATCTGAATCAAGATCATCATTGAAATTATGATCTATAACGGTATAGGTATTCGTATATCCATTATTTGTATATCCATTAGTTATATTAGGTATATTATCCGCAGCATCTTTTGCAGTTAAAGAAACACCATAATCTTTTCCTGCTCGTAGAAGATTAGGTGCATCTGGATGAGATAAACCTAGATCAAATTTGTCAGGACGAATCGCAAAGTTGTCGGTGGAACAGTCAGGCCTAATGTTGAATGTACACATGTAACAACCGAGTGCATTGTCATACAGTGGATTGTATCCTGGATAGGTTGGATCACCACCTCCACTATATCCACCATTTGATGATAAACATGGCTGACCATTGTTGATCCCACATCTATCCCATGCATCAATACCAAAACCATCTACATATTGTATCTCAGAGTTACCACATTGTCCAATACCTTCAAGGTTACCGGTAGTACTACTTGCTGCGAGACATTTTTGTCCTTCTGGACTTAAAAGATTTGGATCCACAACGATAAGTTGTAATCTTGCATTTTTTCTCACACTCAGCGGGACTGCCATTGTTGTTGTACCAGAATATGATCCTTCTGGTATATTTATGACAAGTTCATCACCAGTTGAATCATAAAGGGATTCTGCATTATCACTACATTCACCATTCTCACCATTGTCTACTAGATATGGGATAACTACAAAATCAGAATAATTTTTTACTGCTTCAAAATCATATGCTTCAGTCTCTTTTGTTTCTATATCAAGGTATACTGCTGTAATATTTCTTTGAGAGGCTGCGACCATGGTTTGTATATATTTTAGATGGTCTACTGGATCACCGTCAAAGGAAGTATCAGTACTATTGTTGTAGTAGCCTGCTAAAGTAGCACTTGCACCAATGGAAGTATCGATGCTATCTGCGGTACTTGTGATCTCAACTCCACCTTCACTTGCACCACTACAGTCAGCAAGCCGGCCGAAGTGATAAATTCCTTCATAAGTGTAGGTTGCATAAATACCTATACCATCAAGGTCAGCAGGATTATTCGGATTTCCATCATATGAATCACTATCTGAAATTGTGAAGTTTCCGTAACTTGATGCGATATTGTACTTATATCCTTTGGTAAAAGAAGGAGATTCATCGATAATTATATCTTGAAAACCGCTACAAGTTCCTACACTTATATCAATGCTACAAGTACCATTAACGATTTCTGGAGCATACATCTTAGTGAGAGTGATATTGATGTCGTGTGTAAGCGTGCTAGTAGCATTAATGTCTACGGTAGCTATACACCCATTGCCAGACCAAAAGTTTCCAGTCTTTTCACAATTCTTATTAAAGTCAGTAGAATTCATGGTATCTTCTGTTGTATCAGTATAGCAAAGCTCCAATACTTCATTTTCTTCTTCATAGTTCTCTGCTACGAGTCTAGTCCTTTCTATTGCGTCGTCATTACGAATATCATAATCTGCATCACTGCTAACACTGACATTATTGATTATCGTTCCGATGATATTAATATCATTAGGTACATTAACATGTAATGTAATTATTTTATTTTCTCCTGCAGAGATATTGTTGTCAAATGCACAAACAACTTGACTATAATCTGATGGTGATTGCGTACATGTCCAACCTACTGAATCAGTATTTGTTGTCACAAGGTCTATAATACCGCTACCTTGTAAAGCCGTGGGCAAGGTATCAGTAACAGTAATGCCACTTGCATCTGCTGATCCTAGATTGATAACTGCAATTGCATAAGAAAAAGATGTATTGATTTTAACAGTATTTTGAGATCCCTTTTTTACAATATAGAGGTCAGCCATAGGTGCACCTATGGTTATAGTAGAAGTATCATCATCAGTGATAATACCAGTATCTGCACCTGATGAATCAATTGCACTGATCAAGGTAATATCGAATTCATCTCCTTGATTTAAATCTGAAGTATTAATGTCAATAGTCAGAGTATATTCATCATACCATTGTTCAATAATGAAATAGTTTGTAGAATTATCATCGCTATTTGTATATGTGACATTCAGATCCCCGTTTATCGCACCTCTGCTAAGTGATATATTAAGGTCGACAGAAGAAAATCCTTCTGGTACTGTGACAGCATCGGGGGCAATAGAAACTTCTATGATCGGTGCTGAGTAAGTATAACTGATAGTGTACTCTTTAGCATCAGTACTGTCAATCTTTAGATAGAGGATATCATCTTCACTCACATCGATTAGCCCAGTTGTATGTGACGAAGATGTCCCCGAGGTATTATTATATTCATCACTCAAGTCACAGCCTGAACCTACATAAAAATTTATATCCTGACCAGTCTTAGTGATAGTAATGGTGATATTTCCATCAGATGGAATAATTATTTGTTCATAATCATCTTCATCTTGAACAGCCGAAGTTGAACCATTTGTTGTGCCATCAAAAGAGTTTGTTCCAAGTAGAGCGGTATGGTCAAAATTGCTATCATGACAATTAGTGGCTCCTGCATGCAATAAAAGGGGTGTTAATGTAAAACCTAACAAAATTGTTAAAAATATTTTTCTTAAATTAATAAAATATGAAAATGAAAAGAGTAGTGAGTTTAAAATACTGTTTAAGTATCTCATAAAATCTCCTTTTTAAGTACGTGTCTTAAGATATTATACTACAAAAGTATAATAAAAACTACAAAAAAGAGTGTAAATTTTGATGAAGTAGAGCAATTTTGACGTAATGTCAAATCGCAACCCAGCCATCTCTTAGTATCTTGAGATCTGTGGCTTTCCGTCCCTACTTCACAATAGGTTTGGCTTTACTCTTTTTATAATAATAGTTTATAATGTCATAATTAAACTTAAATTAATATGAATATGTGTTTTATAGCTACGTTATATATTGTATGTAAGAATTTGTGAAGAAGCTAATAAGCTTTTTACGTATTTTGAGATATCATAAAGCTATTATATATGTTTCTAAGGTAAAAAATGAATTTTAAGAAAACGCTTTTTAATCATACACTTTTTTTGGGGTTGGCTACAGCATTTTTATTTGTAGGATGCTCCAAAGATGAAGAAGTGGCTGAGTTTAATAAACCGGCACTTTACTGGTATCAGCAGATGGCGGATAGTATTACCCGTGGTAACCTAGATAAGGCAGATTCGTACTTTATCTCTTTGAAGAGTGAACATATGCGTTCTCCCTTGATGCCTACCTCTTTAATGATGCTAGCGCATGCACATATGAATAAAGAAGAGTATCTTTTGGC
>JBDLIU010000419.1:0-3948 GCA_039714715.1 Bacteroidota bacterium | reverse complement strand
ATCGGCCAGGTCGGAAATTGTTATATTCTCTGCCTGAGATAAAATCGCAAGTATCGTGAACTGTGTGGCTCTCAAACCTATTGGGTGCATGGCTTTATCGTAATGTTGAGTGAGCACACGCGCTGATTTCCTGATATTGAAACAGGCGCATTTCTCTAATTTGTGCTTTTTAACTAAATCCATATATGTGTATATACACTAAATATGATGTAATGTCAAGATAATGAATATGCGACGCGTTGTGGAATGGTGAAATAGGGTGGGGTTATTCCGGTTCAGGGGGCGGTGATTAGACTCAACTTCATTATATCAGATGTGTGGGGATTGTAGCTATTGGTTCAAACACTAATATTGCAATGAAAGCTGCTGGCGTAGCAATGTAAAATGCGCTTAGCCAGCAATCAATAAACTCCTGTGTTTACCAGTGTAATAATTGCTGACACAAAAAATATTATCTATAATTGTAAGTACGATACCTTCATCCTCAGTGATGTCTTCATTGTTAATTTATATTATATATCAAGTAATAGTGGGCCTCCGTATGAGCGTGAAACACAGATACACATCGAAGTGTTTCTTTGCTCAATACTCAAATAATTGTCTCTATTGAGGTATGTCTCCGTTTAGTACTACTGTCATATATATTTACTTGACTCCATATTCCCCTTGTCTTGGAACTTTTTGGTCAATAGCATTATTGCTTATCGCAGTTTTTGGCTGTATAACACCCTGTATACTGGAGATATACGGAACTGTTAGATTTTGCAGCTTGACCTGACTATAGCTTTATACTTTAGGGTAGGTTTTCGCGATACGAAATCGCGAATTAACCAAATCTAGAGGATTTAGCACATGAGGATTATAAAACCAGTACGGAAAAAGCATGGTTGCATCCAAGTATGGAAGGGAACAAGAAATGAAGTATTTCCATTACTGTGTCCGGTTAAAGAAAAAGACTGGACTCCAGGCTGGGATCCTAAACGAGTGATTTCGAATTCTGGTGTAATAGAACAAGAATGTCTCTTTGTAGAACCCGACACACCAAATGACGCGATTTGGGTTGTAACTAAATATGACCCTGCTAACTTCGAAGTGGCAATGTACAGGATAGTTCCTGGGGTCCTTGTTGGCAGATTTGCAGTTACTCTTGATAGCGAAGAAGGTAAAACGACAAGCGCCAGCGTCTCATACGAACAAACGGCCCTAGGTAAAGACGGGGAGAAAACCGTGAATGAATTTACGGCCGAGAGTTTCACTAAGTTCATGGAAGAATTTACACTTGCTATTGACCATTACCTCACTACTGGAGATATGATTGATGGCAGTGAACTGATGAAGCAGGAAGCTGAAATTCACCACTAATTAGACTTTTTCAGTAAGCCGCTCGGTTAACCATGGCGGCCAGCCGAGTTTTGTAGTAACAGGTGAATTCATATGTATACGATAGGACAAGTCGCCAAAAAGTTCTCTATATCACGAAGTACGTTGATTTATTATGATTCAATAGGGTTGCTTTCTCCGAGTGGTAGAAGTAATGCGAACTATAGGCTCTACTCTGACAGTGACATACTAAAGATGGGGAAAATTTCGCAATTTCGGAAAACTGGATTACCATTGGAGTCTATTGCCAGCATCCTAGAAAAGGATGGCAATAAAATATGTGGCACCCTTGAAAATCGTTTATTTGAAATCAATGAAGATATTCGAAAATTGAGATATCAACAAAATGTCATCGTTCAGCTACTGAAGAATAAAAGAGTTACCAAGAACACTAGAATAATGACCAAGAACAGGTGGGTTTCATTGTTAAGGGCAACAGGGTTGAATGATTATGATATGGAAAGATGGCACGTAGAGTTTGAAAGAATGTCACCCGAAGCCCACCAAGATTTTCTTGAATCACTTGGAATCCAAGAGGAAGAAATTAAATCAATACGCAAGTTGGCAAGTAATGGCTAAAGTAAAATCTAACACGGCACTCCAGCGGACGCTAAAGACGTGCGCCGCTGAGCTTAGTCGTTAGCTATATAAATCACTCAAGAGTGGCATATTTATGTTTAAAGTAATTGAAAGCAGTAAAAATCGTTTAGATATAGAGATGAGTGGAAAATTAGATGCAGATTCAATGAAAGCTGCTTTAGACGAACTCGTTGATAAATCAAAAAACATAGAAAATGGCACAATGTTGTATACCATCATTGACTTCCAACTGCCAACAATCAGCGCAATTGGTATTGAGTTTTCTCGCTTGCCCTCAATGCTAGGGCTTATGAAAAAATTTAATCGAGCAGCGGTATTAACTGATAAAACTTGGCTAAAAAAAGTCAGTGAATTTGAAGGGGTTTTATTCCCTGGCCTTGAAATTAAATCTTTCAATCTAAACCAAAAGAAAGAAGCTGAATCATGGTTGTCAAATTAACGTTCTGCCCACAAATCACAATAGCTAACACATATGAGCCGTAACTCTGTCAATACGCCGCGCCGCTTCGCTCTGCTCTGTATTGCCGGTCAGCTGAGTTCAAACGTTACATAGTCGGATGGTCGTGATTGTCCGTTTTATCTCATATTTTCAATGTCAGAAAAAGCCACTCAATGTCGCTTTATGATTGGTTGCAGACGTACAAAGGCATGTAAGTGAGCGTCGCCTATTGTCCGTTTTTGCTATGTCGTACTATAATTTTCAACGTCTGCTTTATGGTTTGAGTTATTAAAAACCTCGCCCATAAGGGCGAGGCAAAAATATTACTCCTCTACTGAACCCATTAAATATTCAACGGCTTTTGAAGCTTCAGCTGCGGCTTTAAATATTGCCTTATTATCGCCTTTAAGCACTTGTAACCAATGTTCAATATAACCCGCATGGCGAACTTCTCCACTAACACTAAACTTTGCACAGAGAAAAGCCGCGCCTAGCTCAGCGACTAATTCTTCCATCGCATAACCTGCATCACCAAAACGGTTAGATATATCACGATCAAGGCGTGTTTTATGGCCTGACCAGTGAATCAATTCATGGAACAGCGTTGCGTAGTAACCGGTACTGGATTCAAACTTGTCCATGGGTGGCATGTGTACCCAATTCATAGAAGGTACAAAAGCAGGGGAGCCAGGTACTAACTGAACGCCTGTCATGTTGATAAAATCATCAATAGTAGGTAATTTCTTAGTTGCCTCTTCAGCAGATTGATCAGCAAAGCCTTCTATCTGGTCAAGATTAAAAACATTAAAAACCCGCATCATCTGAATCGTTTTCTCTTCCAGCTCACCCGAAGCATTTTCAATGTCTCTGGTTAATGGCTTATAAAAAACCACGGGAATACTTTTTTCACCCTTACGGACAAAACCATTGGCATCACGTGCCTGCTTATAGGTACACCAACGGTGAGAAGAGAAACCCAGCTCGCCACCCATCAACCATAAGATTAATGTATTAATGCCGTTGTATTGTCGTCCGGTAATGGCGTTTTCAGGCAAACCAGAAAAGCTGCTCCATTCTTTTACCCACGGCAAAGCCCCTGATTCAATCTCATTGACTATTTTATTTGTGACATCCTGGTATATATCTTTTTTCATCTTGAATTCTCTCGTTATTAAAAAACATCCCCTCTGGGGTTGAGAAACCCCAATGAAAACGACCAACGGGAGTCAGAGCTTGTGTTCTGAAGGAGTCCATTCAGGGGGAACCACCCGATCTGCACAATTGAGCAAAGAGAATGCGGAAGGTTGGGGGATGGGTTGACGGAGTCAGGTTGCAGGCTAGGCTCTTGTTCTACCCAGAGGGGAAAGCTTGACCATAAAAAAAGCCGCGATAAACGCGGCTTTAATCATCAAAATGATGTTTTTATTATTATTTATCGGTGTCGTCTCTTGGTGGGAATAAAACGAGTTCACCGTTGATTGGCAGGGCACTTAATTTAATGCCATAACCATCTTTTTTGTTTTTCCAGG
>JBDLIU010000418.1:0-3957 GCA_039714715.1 Bacteroidota bacterium | reverse complement strand
TTTATTTCATCCTTTTAATACTTTTCGTATTACATTTATTTCTGTCATTGCTTGATTTAATTCTTTATCATTTCGTTCTTCTATCAGTGTACGAAATTCATTAAGGTTCTTGATATATCTATCTAAAACCAAGAGTAGGTTATCAGCATTTTCCGTAAAAATTGGAGCCCACATGGTTGGGGAGCTTTTTGCCAATCTTACGGTGCTATCAAAACCACTCCCTGCCATATCAAAGATACTGGCTTCATCCTTTTCCACTTCCAACACAGTTTGTCCCAGTACAAAAGAACTAACGTGCGAAAGATGAGATACGTAAGCAATATGTCGGTCATGAGACTTGCTGTCCATAAATTTATTACGCATCCCCAATATTTCAAAAAGCTTAATAGTCTTTTCTAAGGCAATTTCAGATGTTTTTTCTTTGTCGCATATAATATTCACCTTTCCATCGAAGAGTGAATCAAATGCAGCATCCGGGCCACTGTTCTCCGTACCGGCAATAGGATGGCATGCTACAAATTGTCCCCTGTTAGGTAACTTATCTGCAGCTTGCGCTATTTTCTCTTTGGTAGATCCCAAATCAAGCACAACAGTTGATTCAGTGACATTTTTCATAATATCAGGCAGAATTTTTATTGCTTTATCAACCGGAATGGCTAATACAATAATGTCAGATTCGCTTGATAGCCTCTTAATATCCACCACATCATCAACAATTCCCAGTTCAACAGCTCGTTTACCATGATCAGGGTTAATATCACAACCAACAGCCCTATTCAGGAACCCTTCTTTCCTAAGCTTAACGGCAACTGAACCGCCCATTAAACCGAGTCCTACTACGCCAATTGTAACTTCTCCTGCTGCCATATTTCTATTCTTTCTAAAGCCTTATCGTATAATTCTTCTACTGCACAGAGTGATATCCGTAAATATCGTGAGCCGTTTGAGCCAAAAATCTCTCCGGGCGTAATAAATACTAAAGCATTATGTAATAAATCATCAATTAAATAGTGAATATTCATTATTTCATCAGGCACCTTCGCCCAAATGAACATACCTACCTGATTGGATCCGATTTTGCACCCAATACTTTCTAGTATCCTTCTCGCCTTAATCCTTCTCGTCTCGTAAATTTCGTTTCGTTCATCATGCCATTCCCGTTTTAATTCCAATGCTTTTGCAGCAGCATGCTGAATGGGCAAAAACATACCTGAATCTACGTTACTCTTTGCCTGGAGCACCGCATCCATATAGTTTTTATGACCAAGCACCATCCCTACTCTCCAACCTGCCATATTAAAGGATTTGCTCAGCGAGTTCAATTCTATAACATGTGAAAGATCAGGATCAAACTTAAGGATTGATACCGGTTGATCATTCAAAATTTGGCTATAAGGATTATCGTTAACCAAAAGTATTTCATTCCTTTTGGCAAAAGCCACCAAATCATGAAATAACTCATCCGTTGCTGGTGCTCCTGTGGGCATATGAGGGTAATTTACCCACATCAATTTCACCTTTTCAAGATCTCTGCTTTCCAGATCTTCAAAGTCAGGATACCAATTATTCTCTTCTGTAAGACCGTAGGTTTCAACATTGGTTCCCAGCAATTTTGCAATTGAACTATATGCCGGATAACCCGGATTAGGCACCAATACTGTATCGCCTGGGTTAAGGAATGCAAGTGAGACATACATTACCCCTTCTTTTGATCCCAACAATGGGAGGATTTCATGTTGTGGGTCTAATTTTATGGAGAATGTCTCATAATAAAAACGACTCATCGACTCACGAAGTTCAGGTGTAGACCTGTATGGTTGATACGCATGGTGCTCAATCTTTGAAGCTGATTCAACCAGCTCCTGTACCACTCCTTCATCAGGCGGTAAGTCAGGAGATCCTATCCCAAGGTTAAGCACATCCCTGCCTTGAGATCTTAATACTCTGATTTCATCCAGTTTTTTGGAGAAATAGTATTCTTCAACATTGTTTAATCTGTCTGCAACCTTTATCATACCTTAACCGGGGCAGCCCCTTTTTTATAAACTCCCAGAATATTTGTTTCGAGAGCTAGTGTTTTAATCTTATCCATCGCAACCTGATAGATTGTATAGTCACTGTATTCTATATCAAAATGAATAGCATACTCATATGGCTTACCAATAATAGGCACTGACTGTATTTTTGTCAGGTTAAGGCCATATTCGTGCAATACCTGTAAAGCATGTGAAAGCGAACCTGGCGTGTGTGATAAGATCAACCTTACTGATGATTTATCACTTTCATCTACATGATTTTCACCCTTATTGGCTACTACCAGGAATCTTGTATAATTCTGTTTATTGGTTTCTATATCTGGGGAAATAATCTCAAGCCCATAAGTTTTGGCAGCTAAACAGCCTGCAATAGCTGCTACCCCTTCCAGTTTTTCATCAACAACTTTACGTGCACTGGCAGCAGTATCGGCCACCTCAGAAACTTTCCAGTCAGGATGCTCCCGAAGAAAACTCAGACTTTGTCTGATCGCCATATGATGAGAAATAACCTCTGTAACATCTTCAATCTTTGTTCCCGGCATTGCCATAAGCTGCATAGAGATTCGCAAATATTCTTCCCCTAACACTTTCAGCCCAAACTCCCTGATAAATCCATAGTTTGGTAAAAGGCTACCTCCTATTGTGTTTTCAATGGCCATCATTGAATAATCCACCTCTCCATTGGCTGTTATTTCAGCCAGGGTACGAAAATCTCTTATTTCGACAATCTCGATTTCCCTGTCTTTGAAATAAGCACGGGCAGCCATATCATGAAAAGAAGCCTTTATTCCTTGTATTCCTATTTTTAGTTTTTCCATTTCTATATTTAATCCATAAAAAAAGCTCCGGCTTTTCAACCGGAGCTCTCAATATTTTGTTACATACAAACTATCTCTTTAACCCCGGTGCATTGCCCCAGAAATAAAAAAAGAAATAGTTAAAATATGTGTTCCTGTTTCTCATTGAAGGTTCAAAAGTGCAGTAAAGATTTGGAAATGCAAAATGATGTGAGGTTTTATTGAAGAATAATATCCCCATCAATATTTAATTGATTATGTAGTTTACGGGCTACATCCATAGTAATATCACGCTTGCCCCTTAGATATTCACTTATTCTTGCACTGGATACTCCTAATTTGACAGCTAAGTCGGATTGTTTTAAGTCCATTTCATACATTCTTAGTTTGATAACTTCTATTAAAGATGGTGTTTCAATTTTATAATGTTTATCCTCATAGTCTGCTACCAGATCAGAGAGCCTATCCATCATCACAAAATCAGGATTGTCATAGCTGTGGTTATCCCCCATTTTTTTTAGAAGAACATCTATCCTTTTTAATGCTTCTTCGTATTCATCATATGTATTTATCTCTTTCATAATACCTATGCATTCCTTACATCAATCTTATTATATTGATCATGTGTCCCAAACCATCTTACATATACCTTTTGTGATATATAAATGACAATTGTCACCAACCTGTAATCATTCCCTTTTATATTAAACACTACACGGTTGTTCCCAACGTAATCAGCATTTAAGAAATCTTGTTTCAATTCATTTAGGTTCTGCCAGTGTGCTTTACTCACCTTCTGATACCACTCCTCCAGTGCTGTTTTACTTGAGGCATGCTTTGAGTAATTATCAACAAGTTTCTTTTTGCTTACAATTCTCATTAGAATTACAAAGTTACATTATATGGAATATAATTACAAATTATGAAATACTATATTGACTCAATTATTTTAAACAGACAGATAACGATGACATTCCTCTGCTGCTTCCCGGCCTTCCTTAATTGCCCAGACTACAAGGCTTTGGCCCCTGCGACAGTCTCCTGCTGCAAATACGCCTTCAATAGCTGTTGTATAACTTCCTTCTTTCACTTGAATATTCCCTCTTTCCGTCTTATTCAATTCA
>JBDLIU010000417.1:0-3961 GCA_039714715.1 Bacteroidota bacterium | reverse complement strand
TGCCAATACATGGCAAGTTTCCCTTCTCATTTGAAGATAATGAAGCAGATTCTGGCTTAGAACTGGCAGAATATGGCTGTTCATGCCCCTCGTTCTACCGTTTTTCGTCCTTGAATTGATTGCTCATTCTCTCCAAGAGGGCGCTGTTTTAAATCCTGTATCCATTGCTATCACTGCGATATAGGGCTATTTAAGACCGAAACCGGACTTAATAGAGATACTTCCAGAGATTGCTCCATTCCTTCGATTCTGCCCGAAAAACAGCCCACCCCCCTTGAGATATTCAATTTCCTTTTTGAGGATGATACCCCCCGCGCGCAGGGGAAGGCACGGGGCTAAGCATATGTGCGAGAAAAATGAAAATGCCAAAACACCCCGACCCATTCCATTCCTTTGTTGCTGGCTATTCTTAATCTACAGGAGATAATGAAAAACTACCGTCACCATTGAAATCAGTTAGAGTAATTTCAACAAGCCACATCCCTTGATCCCCTTTTTCAGATACTCCGGAAAAAGTATCGTTACCACCTGCACTTCTGGTTTTGTTCAGTACTTCTTTTCCCTTGGCATCTCTAAGAATAAACTGAACACTTCCCGTCGGGGTAGTTATGTCAAAATTCAATTCTGCTCTTGAAGTGGGATTGTTCCAAACAAACGAGTAGACCCCAGAGTCTCCATTCCCTGTGAAGTCTCCCCCCGGATCAGCGCCCCCAGATTCAATGATGACATTTCCTGAATATGTATTTTCGATTACCTCCAAGTTGTCATACTCGTCGTACTTCTCACAGGAAGAAGCACCAATTACCATCAAGGATATAACGACGAATATTGAATAGACCTTCATTGTTTTCATTTTTTTCATTGTTTTCATTTTTTTCTTACTATATGTGAAAACGTATTCTACATTAAAAGGGTTGCATAATTGCCTATAACCTTCTGTGCAAAAACAATGGAGGTTTTCAAGTCAATTTCTTGTCCACCGCTATTACCTTTGTTAAGAATTACAATGTCGCTCTACTTGTCAGCCGCTATTTTATTCTTTTGCCGGACACTGTAGCCTGTCAGTTAAGTTTAGCAGCCTTGACTTAGTGAATAACTTCCATCTCCGTTGAAGTTAGTCAGATAGACAGTAACAGTCCATGTACCGGCTGTACCACTGGTGGAACAAACATTTTTTGAATCATCTCCAATCCCAACTGTTAAAGTCTCATTCAGCACTTCAACCCCGTCAGCATCTTCAATAATTACCTGAAAACTACCGCCGGTTGCGGCAGTAATATCCATGTTTAATTCTGCTCTTGCCAAGGAATTTGTCCAGTCGAAGGTCGAAGTGGCTGATCCTCCTTCACCAATTACATCTCCGTCATTTCCAGTTGTATTAAAGGTTATTACCGGATACGTACAAGAACCATCATCCTTTTCTGCCTCTACGTCATAGTTATTTGCAGCTGGATCAGTACACCCATCAACTGTACAACTTGTCAATGTTGTTGCACCTATCAGTCCAAGTAGCATTGTAGCTAAAATTAGTTTTACACTCCTCATAATCTAAAGTTTTTGTTCATGATATCCGTAATTAAAATACTATACGCATCTTTGAAAAAAGAGTTACGTCGCTGTTGTGCCCGAAAAACAGCCCTCACGGTCAAAATATCCGATATCCCTCTGGAAATAAACACCTCACCCCCCCCCGAAAGTGAAAGAGCCAAGTAAGAACATATGTACGGTTTCTGGTTAGTTCACTTGATCACACCTGAAAACGAAGGAATATACTTCAGGCGTTCATAAGTTTTCTGATTCGGATCAGTTTTCCTTGGATGAAATTGATGTAACTGAGACTCCAAGGCTAACTCTCAGTTTGTTCCCTGCAAATGGTAATGTATTGGTCGCTTTTTCTTTCGTGGAAAATGTTGCACCTTATGTGAATACTTATCTTGATCGTATTCTATCCAGTGATGGATATTACCAAAAATACTTGCTATCCAAACTTATTCTACAATCTTGCGAGAATTTTGTGATTTCTCCAACATATTATAATGCCTTATCGCAGGATCATAAAGATGCTCTCCTCAAGTTCTTCGTTGATACAATCGAAGGGAACGATTCAGACCACGAGGATGAAAATCTATATCTATTTTAACATTATTCCGATAACGCCGGATAACATCGATTTCCTCTTTTCTGTAAGCACCCTACAATGCTATGAAGAAGTGCCAAAGCTCAATGTGTGTAGTATTTTATGAAGTCAATGCCCTTAGTGATCGGCACTCAAATCAAAAAGCACAATAGATATCTTTTTATTGTTTCTTTAATATGTTTCTTAAGCAGCCTTTATCTACTTAACAATTCGAATAAATTCCATCATCAATATGATTGGATTCAGTCAACTGTAATGCTCTGATCAATCAAGTGAGCTCCATTCTCGTGGTAAATCAAATTCTCCCCATGCAAAGCGACGCATTAATTTCACCAGCTCATTTTCCTCAGCTTCAGTTCCATCTTCGATTTCTTCCTCTATAACCTGAGTTTGTTTTGCTTTGTCAAATCTTCTTTCAATCTCTTTCGTTACCTTCTTTTCAATCTCCTGATATCTCTTAAATAAATATCTCGTGTCCAGATGATTATCAAAATTGTCATAATTCCCGTCTATGTTCTTTGTAAAAGCATATTCCACCCAACAATTAAAAGCAGGAGGATAAAGAAGATTGACCATACAATAAGAACGGAAGAATTGTGAGATTTTCTGATTTGAATGATTGGTGTCTAACACGAAGTAGTACAGCGTGAAGAGAGCCCATAATTCATATTCTGGCTCTAAATCGTGATCTAACATCCGAGTATTGTCGAGAAGGGCATTAATCCACCTCTTAAATTCTTTGTTAGTAGATATTTTTTCATATTCAGATTTGAAAGGAGATTCTCTACCCTTTGTAACTTTCATCCATAAAAAATCATAGTATTCATACAGCCTCTCAAACTCATCTTCAGGTAGGCGATATAGGTTTGGCAATGATTTTGCCAGATTCTTAAAGTTCAAAGAATAATAGTTTCTTTTAGGTATGCCTTTAGTCACCTTGTTTATTACCTTAAGCTTAACAAGCTTTTTAACGGACTTTTCAATAGATGCTTTTGCAATGTCAGTATCATTAACAAACTGCTTCATTGTGTGAAAAACTTCTTCTGACCCAACCTTGCTAATAAGAACCACTATTAGCTCAAATACTATTATATCACTATTATTAAGAAGATTGCGGTTATATGATTGAAAGCGGCGAAAGTTAATTGAATGGGGTTGATAGTCTTTTTCCATATTAGGATATCAAATTAAACTCAAATGATTATGAGCGATAAATATAGATAACTTTCATAACTCTCGCACATATGCTTAGCCCCGTGCCTTCCCCTGCGCGCGGGGGGTATCATCTTCAAAAGGGAAATTGAATATCTCAAGGGGGGTGGGCTGTTTTTCGGGCAGAATCGAAGGAATGGAGCTATCTCTTGATGTATCTCTATTACGTCCGGTTTCGGTCATAAATAGCCCTCTGTCGCAGTGATAGCAAAGGATACAGGAATTAAAACAGCGCCTTCCTGAAGAGAATAAGCAATCATTTCAAGGACGAAAAACGGTAGAACGAGAGGTATGAACAGCCATAATCTACCAGTTCTCAGCCTGATAAAGCTTCATGATCATCAAATGAGCAGGGAAACTTGCTATGTATTGGCATTGATCCATAAAAATACCCCTGTCTTTTATCTTCAAAACAGGGGTATTGCACTTCCAGTTTTTTCTACTATCTTTCCACTACCGACTTTCTAACAGCCTGTAAGCTGCTGAACTGTAGTCTGTTTTAAGATAGCAGTAGTGCCCAGAACAAGAATCGAACTTGCACGACCAAAAAAGGTCACTAGGCCCTCAACCTAGCGCGTCTACCAGTTCCGCCATCTGGGCAATTTAGTTTTA
>JBDLIU010000416.1:0-3966 GCA_039714715.1 Bacteroidota bacterium | reverse complement strand
GCTCAGGTTCGGATGACATTTCCAGAGTTAAGTATTTCAAC
The DNA here is from genome assembly GCA_039714715.1 of Bacteroidota bacterium. Classification (GTDB taxonomy): domain Bacteria; phylum Bacteroidota; class Bacteroidia; order Cytophagales; family Cyclobacteriaceae; genus S012-113. The sequence goes on along the minus strand of JBDLIU010000416.1, from coordinate 3,925 downwards.
AACTTAAAACCGAATTTAATTCATTTTGACGAGAAGTTTAAGACTCAAATCACTCAAACGATGACTGAGTCCAAGGCTATTATGTCTCAGAAATTCAAGTATGACAAGGATGCTCAGAATTTAGACATTGCTATAGGTGAGATTTTACCGTTTTATGACCTGGCAAATGGTCTTGGTAACAACATGTTCGTTGCTGACAGTCGAATTGACTCGTTAAAAATGCCATTAACCAACATAGAAAAGGCATTTTCGGCAAAGAATATTGTTATTGACTCGAATGGTAAGGATATGATAACCAACAAAACTGTTGGTAATATTGCTAAGGTTCCTATGAAAAAGGGAGAAAAAGCAGATATTGAGAAGAAAATGGCTATTGATTATGGTCTTGGATTGGGTAAAAAACGTACAATTATCACGAATTCAGCACTAGAATGGCAATCTCTTCACATAAAACTTAAGGAATTAGGCTTAGACGAGAGTGTTATTGCTGATGCGATGATCGTAATTGCGACTTTAGGCATTCCACCGGAGTTATTTTCACTTGACGGATCGAGTTCTACATTTGAGAACCAATCGAAAGCTGTTATTCATTTTGTGCAGTCAAAAATTCAAAGAGAGTTAAATGACTTTACGAACACGATAAATATAAGGTACGGGACCAAATTAACAGCATCGATGAACCATTTACCTATGTTCAGGGAGTTGGAGAAATCAAAAGCATTAAGTTTGAAATCAATTACAGCCGGAATGAAGCAAATGGTGGATGCTGAGATATTCACAAAAGCAGAAGCAAAGGCAGAATACCTAGAATGGAAATCAAAACTATAAGTTATGGAAAATAAGTTCAAAAAAAGAATGGAAGAAGTTAAGTCTGATCTGGAGAAGTCCGGAAAAAATGTAACTAACTCAAAATTATACAATTCCATTCAGGAAAAACTAAGTAATAATGATAAACCGATTGTAAAATGATAAAATGTGCTGTATTAGGGAAAGAATTTTCCACGAAAGAAGAGATGTTTAAAGAGTTAGTTGACAATAAGTCTAAAATAATCTCGTTAAAAACATCAGTAATCAAGAATAGCGAGGGTGTTGATTATAAACCGGAGCTAGTGTCAAAAATAATAAACAATGAGGTATATGCATCCAAAATTGAGAAAGAATTTGGTAATTTCAAGTCTGGCTCTTTTTATCCTGTTATTAATACCACCAATATTATGGATAGTCACAAGGACGTTCATTTCGATGGTATTTGGGATAAGTCGATTCCTGAGCAGAAAGGCAAAGTTTTTTATGCAGTCAATCACAAACTGGAAATCGGCAAAATAATTGCCTATCCAAAAGATGTAGAGCCGTTCACGTTAACGGTTAAATGGAGAGATTTGGGTTATGACGTAGATGGAGAGACCCAAGCATTAATTTATAAAGTAAACGAAGACGTATTAGATGATTACGCTAATGAAGATGCCAGGAAGACTATAAAAGCGAAGTTACCTGCTCAGAATAGTATAAGAATGCAATACGTTAAGATGGAATTAGGGATAAATAGCAATAGTCCTGATTATAAAGAAGAGAAAATTTTCTATGATAAGCACATAGGAAAGATTGCTAATCGTGAGGAAGTTGCGATTGACGGTTATTTCTTCGGAGTAAGCGAAGCTAAGATTTACAAAGAGGGAAGTTTGGTTTTGTTCGGGTCAAACAGCGTTACTCCTGTACTTCATGCTAAAGAGCCGGTGAAATCCACTCTTGACAAAACTGACGCAGAGTTAGAAGCCGAGAAATCACTTCAAGAACAAAATGAACTAGAAGAATTTTATACTAATATTAATCTGTAAAAATTAAAAAATGACAGAAGCTGAAAAAAAAGCACAAGAAATCAATGAGAAGATTGATGCTTTTAAAACACAATTAGATAGTATGGTTAAGACAGAGGGTCTTGCTGAAGCTATAAAAGAAGCGTTGGGAGGCCAAGATTTATCTGGTATTTCTGACGAACTTAAGGCTATTAAAGATTTAAATGATGAGATTAGCCTTGAGATTAATAAACTGAAAAAAGCCGGAGAAAAAGCTCAAGGAGAAACACTTGAGGGAATTATCAAAGAGAATTTTGATAAAATCGTAGAAGCATCTACGAAAGATCAAGTGAAACACGAATTTGAGGTTTCTGAAAAAGTACTAACGACTGCCGTTACTAGTACAATTACTGCTAGAGATAATTCATTATCACCACTAGCTTTCAGAACATTGAAAATGGCTGATTTATGGAGACATATCACATTAGGAAAAGACAATGCCGGAACAGTTTCTTATATTGACTGGGATACTGCAACAACTACAAGAGCAGCAGCCATGGTTGCTGAGGGTGGAACATTCCCTAGCTCTGATGCTGCATGGGAAGAATTCTCAATTAAATTGAAGAAAATTGGTGATTCTATGCCTGTATCTGAGGAATTCACAGTTGACCAAGCTCGTTTCAATGGAGAATTAGCAGCTTTCTTAGGTGATAACGTTGCAATCGTTGAGGATACTCAACTATTATCAGGTAACGGTACCGGTTCAAACTTAACAGGTGTACTTACATCTGCTCCAGTACACGGAGTTGTTTCAAGAGGTATTGTTGACGCATCAGTTTATGATTTGATTCCTATTTTAAGAGAGGGTATCGTTAAAGGTAAAGGTTCTAAATACAGACCAAACTTTGTAATGATGAACTTGACTGAAATCAATAACTACAAATTGAAAAAAGACGGAAACAACAATTACGTTATGCCTCCATTTGTGAGTGCAGACGGTAATGTTATTGACGGAATTCCTGTTATTGAGAATAACGGAATGGCTGACAACACAATGTTGATGGGTGACTCTCGTTACGGTAGAATTTATGATGCTGCTGAGGGATACACAGTTCAAGTTGGGTATGTTGATTCTCAGTTCAAGCAAGATTTAAAAACTCTTAAAGCTAGAAAAAGATTAGCATTGTTAATCAAAAATAGTGAAAAAGAGGCTTATATCCAAGTGACTAGTATCACTACAGCACTTACTAACTTAGCACTTTAATAAAAAATGGGAATAGTTAAATTCAAAAAAACTTTCTCAATCAATAAGATTGGTTCAATCGCAGAGTTCGACAACGAGCTTTGCGATAAACTAATCGATAGAGGAGTTTGCGAGAAAGCGACTGACTTAGATATTAAAGCTGACAAGGAAGCGAAAAACAAGATGAAGAAGATTGCCGAGAAAAACATCAAAGAAGCTGAGAAGCACAATAAATTGATGAAGCAATTACATTCACCTATTGATCTGAAATCTAATAAAAAAGCGATAGCTACTATTAGAGCTAATAACCTTAAAAAGGGTAAGAAAAAGTAATAAAAACAACCAATCATAAATCATGATTATAGACAATTCATATTTCCAAGGAAACTTAAATATTCCTAACAGCCAAGACGCACTCACTCCTTTGTCAGACAGAAGAGGGAACTTAGTGAATTTAGAAGATTACATTGCAAAATATGAGAGACAAGTCATGATTTATGCATTAGGTTTAACATTATACAATGATTTTATTACCTCATTCGAAAGTAATGGAGACTTAATCCCTGGGCCACAATTAAGATGGGAAAATTTCATAAATGGTACTGAATACACCACAGATGGAGTTGACTACGAGTGGAAAGGATTACGTTACGAAGAGGGTAGTCAAAAATACAGTTTGATTGCCAACTACGTGTATAGTAAGTTTCTTCCGGATATTTCTTCAACTTTAGGTTCCGCAGGAGTCCAAAGAAATAATGCTAAATCTTCAAAAGGATATTCAAGTATTCCTAGAACAATTGAGGCTTGGAACGAATTTATTTACAAGTACCAAGGAAATGCATTAGATGAAGATACTGTTCAAATTGTTACGAGGCCAGGATTAACCGGT
>JBDLIU010000415.1:0-3975 GCA_039714715.1 Bacteroidota bacterium | reverse complement strand
GGAGAAGTATTCAAAAGCTGAAATTATAAAGGATATCAAAATAATACTTAACAGAATTTTCATGGAAAAAGGCTTTCAGTAAATGCAAGAATACTTGATTCTATCCATTCAGGTTTGTATAAACTTGAATATAACGGCCGAAATCAGCTGAAACAAGAGTGCGTAGAATGAGAGTGAGTATAGACTAAGTGTAACGGGCAACCTCCTATACGGCCAATCACTTGTTTTCAGATGAGTTGCTTTGTTCTGTTAATTTGTTTTTTTACCCTCATAACTTTTTATTTAATTTCATTAGCATCTAGTCGATTGAAACGCCCCCAATCAGTTCCTGTAGAGCCAACAGGAATTACAACCATAATCGTCCCAAATGTTGTCACACTCGATTTAACAATTAAGTTACCGACTTCATCTATTGTTAAGTTAGGCTTTGAGTGGCTCCATGCAACAACTACATCTTCAGCAGCTGAAGATATATTACCATTAAGAACAATCCAGTTTTTATTAACTGTATAGTCTTTATCTTTTTTTATAAGCTTCCTCAGAATTATATTTCCATCATCTTCAACGAAAAGTAATTCCAGAGCGTTTTCTCGAAGTTTATTAATTCTTAACGAATAACAACGAGGTGGTGATTTACAATCCATCAAATAACTTGGCAAAGTAGAAGGTTCCCACAACCCCATTTTACTATGCACATTGTGACCATAACAAGAATACTCTCCAATAATTTCCTTCTCAATATCGGCATTTTTTTTAATCTGCGGCCAGTCTTTATGATATTCAGGATGCTTATTTAAACAACTAGTTAATGAAAAAAGAAATAAGATAGATATAATTTTGATTAAAGTACTTTTTAATAGTCTTTTTGAGAGCAAATATCTTTTCATCGTATCACCCTATATTTTACATGCCTAACCAATAGCGTTTTATCAATAGATGGACAGTTTTTCATGATATTACTTGTAATAGATGTAACTATTTTCCGTCTATTCTTGTATTTTAATTAAAAAACGGAAACTATTTCCATATATTAATTTTATTCCTTTATTTTCTGTATATTATATTACTATTCAACTTATTATTGAAAGTTAAATTAAAATTCAAGTTTTATAAAATATATTTAGTTGAAAATACATCCCATCTGGACTCAAGAATAATTATCCCTGTCAAGACTCTTCTGGTGTTGAAAATCTAAAAGATACCAAAATAATAGTTTATCAAAAATCATCGGGAAATGCTGATGGAGATTAACTTATTACCTGATAGATGAATAATAGTATTTAATAATATAGATTCGCTGTAAATTTGGATATTTATTTCTATTGACTTGGTTTATCTCATGCGATATTTATTTTGATAAATAAGATCAGAGTTCTTATTCATAATGAGCAGATTTACTACACTTTTATGTTCTGAGTTGTATTATATCCTATTTGCGACAGTTCCTTGTTAGTACAGCAATTTTCTGAAATTAGGTTGATATTTTCCGATTTTTGATCTTTTGTAACTAAAAAAATAAGCTCAATAATTAAGAGGAGAAAGTAACATGAATTCAGATGACATTTATGAAAAATTAAGAAAATTTATGGATGGTCTCCCTACTGGTTTTCCTGAAACAGAGTCCGGAGTAGAAATAAAAATACTTAAAAAACTTTTTACTCCAGAGCAAGCAAGTTTATTTATGGAACTCACGTTTGAGCTCGAAACAGTAGAAACTATAGCTAACAGGACAGGTATAGAATCATCCATATTAAATTTAAAACTTGAGGAAATGGCGGCTCAAGGTCTGTTATTCCGTGATCATCAAGATAATATGGTCCGTTATCAAAACTTTCATTTCATTGTTGGTATTTATGAATTCCAATTAAATACGCTTGATAAAGAACTCGCCGAAATGATAGAAGAATATTTGCCTCATTTTGGAATGGCTCTTGCTGGAGCAGGAGTCAAAACCAAGCAATTAAGAGTCGCACCAGTTTCTTCCGCTCTTGATACAGCATCCCCTGTTGCTAATTATAATATGATTCGGGAATTGATAAAGGATCAGGAGTTAATTTCTGTCACAAATTGTATTTGTAGAAAAGAACAGGGACTTTTAGAAAATCATTGTGACTATCCCCATGAAACTTGTTTCGGTTTTGGGAAATTTGCTGATTATTATATTGATAATGAAATGGGAAGAAAGATTGAAATATCTGAAGCAATGGAAATATTAGATTTAGCAGAAGAATCAGGTTTGGTGCTCTCACCAAGTAATACAAAGGAAATTAGTTTTATTTGCTGTTGCTGTCCGTGCTGCTGTCCGACTTTAAGATATTCAAAATTTGCTCCTAAACCCGCAGAAATGTTTAAAACTTACTATCAAGCTGATATTGATGCAGAAATATGCACCTCTTGTCAAGAATGCTTTAAGCGATGTCCAATGGAAGCAATTCAGGAGGGTCAGGAAACTTCAGAAATAAATAAAGATCGTTGTATTGGTTGCGGTCTTTGTGTTTCAGTATGTTCCGAGAATTCAATATCCTTGCAAGCTATTCAGGGTGTTGAGGATCCTCCAGAATTTTTAGAAGATGTTTTTCAACAAATTAGACAAGAAAGACAAATATAAAATGAAGGGGGGTCAATTTTGGATGCTGATTGACAAAACACAATCATATGGTGCCTGATATCGGTAACTTAATGATAATTATCCGAAGGTGGAGTATTTGAATGTCAGATTTCTTCAGGATACAAAGACTATTGGAAACAATAATTCAGACGAAAATAAAGCCAGGTGTATGCAAATATCAATAACTCATGTCTTGTTGAAATTTATCGTGCTGTTAAAATTAATTCACACAGGCTCAATGAAAAGAGCAAAAAATACTAAGCTTTAAAAATTTGTCAGAAGCATCAATATTTTCATACTGTAATGGCTATATCTATCAGCAATAGTTTCCAGTCAGCTCTCCGCCTCACCAAAAACAGGCCGGCTGAAAAGCTGACTGAAAATCCAGATTTATCCCCAACCGAACCAAAGATCTGAAAGGGAATTTTTAGCTATTGAACTCTCTTACCAAATAGTATTTATTATTTTTGTTTTGGAACGATATAGCCATCAGAAAGGGTTCCCATAAAGGCTACAATTGCATCCTCTTCCTCATCAGTTAATCCAAGGTTACCTAGTTCATCCGTATTAACATTCTCTGGTACTTCAGGTGGTGGCCAAACTTCGGTATCGCGGGTATTATAAAAATGAACCACTTCTTTCAGAGATTTAAAAACCCCATTGTGCAGATAGGCCTTTGGGAAAAAACCGTCACCCGGCACTTTTGCAACATTTCGAAGGGTCGGAACCTTGTGTTTACCCATGTTTTCGTCCGCTTTGGCCGCCCATTCAGGTCGGCTCGCAAGAAAACCGCCCAACCCGGGGTCAATCCAGACAGCTCCATCGGGGTTAATCGGGCTGCCATCATCAAGAAAGACCTCATCCATATTGTAGAAAGGGTTAGCAGGATTTTTAGGTGCACCCAGATTATCAAATGTGAAATCTGTAAACAATGGAGCCTCACCGCTTGGTCCAGGTTCGCTGGGATGGCATGCTGAACACATTGCCTTACCATTAAATAATTCAAGTCCTGATGCTTCCTGTTCCGTTAGGTCGACCACCCCTCCCAGATAATAATCATATTTGGAAGAAAACTGGTTGACTTCCGATGAATCTTCATAAGCGGCGATTGCAAGTCCGATGCGATCATAGTTACTTTCAATATCATCAGTAGTTTCAAAACTGATTGGTTCTCCCCAGACTTCTTCCCAAAGCGAGGCATATTTTGAGGCTGCCACCTGCTCCAATACCGCCTGTTTACTGGCATTATTCATCTCTACAGGATTTAAAAAAGGTCCTAAGGCCTGGTCCGCAGCCGGATTTCCGAGTACTTCACCGGTTGCCCGTCCATCCCAGAAATTACCACCAATAAAAAGTTCTTCCTCTGT
>JBDLIU010000414.1:0-4007 GCA_039714715.1 Bacteroidota bacterium | reverse complement strand
ATGAACCCGGCTACTAAAAACCTATACACTCAATATAATCCCTGGTTATTGCTAATAATAACGTTAGGAATTACCATGGTTGGATTTCAATTTATTGGCGCATTTATTGGGATAGCGTTTGCCCTGTTTGCCTATCCCGGAGATTTTCAAAGCTTTTTCCCTGCGTTACTGGATCCTACTTCTGATGAATTGATGAGAAGCCCTCTACTCATTATGCAAGGTATAGGATCATTTATCGGGTTTATCTTTTTACCATGGTTGTTAATGAAGTACATTTATAAAGGAGGGTTGTCAGAACTCACTATCAGGGTTACATCACCCAACCTCCTGATGTTATCTATTTTTATTGTGCTTTTTTTTATGGGGTTTAATGCCCCCTTTATTGAGTGGAACCAAAACATCTCATTGCCTGAATCCTTTGCCGGTATTGAAGACAAGCTTAGAGCATTGGAAGATACTTTGGCAAAGACCACAATATTCATAACCAAATTTGATAGTACTTCACAACTAATCCTCGGAGTAATAGTTGTTGCTATTATTCCGGGAATAGGAGAAGAGTTTGTTTTCAGGGGGCTGGTTCAAAACCATATTTACAGGATTTCAAAAAACATCCATGTTGCCATTTGGGTGGGAGCTTTTCTTTTCAGCCTTTTTCATCTGCAGTTTTATGGTTTAATCCCCAGAATGTTTCTCGGTGTAATGTTCGGATACCTGTACTATTTCTCCGGAAATATTATTTATCCTATGATTGCTCACTTCTTTAATAATGGATTTACATTGATTATGCTTTATTTATATCAGCAGAATATTGTAGATTTCAACATTGAAGAGACTGATGTGCTACCCTGGCCACAGGTAATTTTTGCTACTGGTATAACAATATTGTTGTTTTTTATTTTTCAAAAACATGCAAAAAAAGTAATTACAGATGAGCAATTGGGTTAAAGTTTTTGAATCAAAGCAAGAGCATAAGATAGGGATCGTAAAAGATATATTGGTTAAGAAGGAAATTGAATCAGTAATTATGAACAAAAAGGACACAGCATATAATATCTTTGGACAATATGAAATTCATGTTGAGCCTAAAAATGCTGTCCGGGCGATAAGAATAATTGAGAATGACATCAAGTTCGAATAAGTTTAGTGGACTAAGGGTAAGGATAATTACTGCAATAATTGGAGCATTTATCCTTATTGCAGCAACTGCCTTCCATATGTGGACATACTTCGCGGTGTTCCTGGCACTTAGTATCGCTACCCAGTGGGAGTTCTATAAACTGGCGCATTTGGACGAGAAGCTTCCTCTCAGTGTTTGGGGCACCTTGATCGGCCAATTGATTTTTACCTTAACCTTTCTGATAGAAGCTGATATCCTATCTTTAAAATACATGTGGATTGTTTTTCCTTTTTTAGCTTCAGTATTTATGATCAAGATTTACAAGAAAGAGGAAGAGCCCTTTACCAATATTGCTTATACTTTTTTAGGGATAATATATGTTGCCATTCCATTTTCGCTATTACATATAATTGCATTTGCCCATCATGGTATTTATAGCCATGAAATTATTGTAGGAATAATGCTTATTCTCTGGGCGAGTGATACCGGGGCTTATTTCTCCGGCATAATGCTAGGGAAGAAAAAGCTTTTTGAGCGTATTTCTCCCAAGAAGACATGGGAAGGAAGCATTGGTGGTGCATTTCTGGCACTTATTATGGCCTATGTTTTATCCAGGTACATGCACGATTTAACTACAGTGCAATGGCTTGCTGCTTCCACCCTAATCGTAATCACAGGTATTTATGGCGACCTGACCGAATCGGTATTCAAAAGAAGTATTGAGATAAAAGATTCTGGACGATCTTTACCTGGTCATGGGGGGTTTTTAGACCGATTTGACAGCCTCTTGTTAGCGGCTCCGTTCATCGTTGTCTTTATTAAAATTTTCTCTTAGCCCAGAATATTCATTAGAATTATTCGAGTTAAACTCGTTGCGCTATTGGTGCTTTATATACTTTTGCACCATCATTTTAAAGAAGTTTACAAATGGCGTATATTGAACCCGCTCCCATTCGTGACCATGAAAATCCGTTTGAATCCATGATGTCCAGGTTTGACCTGGCATCTCAAACTCTGGGACTTGATGAGGAAATATATAATGTATTAAAAACTCCTGTGAAGCAGGTAATTGTTTCTCTTCCGGTAACAATGGATGATGGATCCATTAAGGTTTTTGAAGGATATCGTGTTGTTCATTCTAATATCTTAGGACCATCAAAAGGTGGTATCAGGTTTGATCCCGGTGTAAACATTGATGAGGTAAAAGCGCTTGCAGCATGGATGACCTGGAAATGTGCCGTTGTTGACATACCATATGGAGGTGCAAAAGGAGGAGTAACCTGTAATCCTCGTGAGATGTCAAAAGGTGAAGTTGAACGCCTGATGAGAGCATATACCAATGCCATGAATGATGTTTTCGGCCCGGACAAAGATATTCCTGCTCCTGACATGGGTACAGGCCCTAATGAAATGGCCTGGTTAATGGATGAATTCTCAAGAGCACGCGGTACAACTATTAACTCCGTAGTAACGGGGAAACCAATTGTTTTAGGAGGCTCTCTTGGAAGAGCAGAAGCAACAGGTCGTGGTGTTATGGTATCTGCCATGGTTGCTATGGAAAAAATGCAGATCAACCCATACAACTCTACTTGTGCAATCCAGGGATTTGGTAATGTGGGTTCGTATGCTGCTACGCTTATGGAGAAAAGAGGTGTAAAGATTGTTGCCATAAGTGATATATCTGGTGCTTACTATAATCCTGAAGGTATAAATGCAAGAAAAGCTCAGAAATACCGGGATGGAAACAATGGAGTCCTTGAAGGGTTGCCTGGTGCAGAAAAAATAGATGGCGATGCTATACTTACGCTTGATGTAGATGTGCTGATTCCGGCCGCAATGGAAGACGTAATTACAAAAAGCAATGCTGATGATATCAAAGCCAGGTTAATTGTTGAAGGTGCTAACGGACCAACATCTTACAAAGCTGATAAGATTATTCGTGATAAAGGGATTCTTGTTGTTCCGGACATCCTTGCTAATGCAGGGGGTGTAACTGTATCATATTTCGAGTGGGTACAAAACAGGCTGGGCTTTAAATGGACCCGAGATCGTGTAAACAGGCGTTCGGACAGGATTATTAAATCGGCATTTGAAAAAGTATATAAAGTATCACAAAAATATGATGTAACTATGCGAACAGCTGCCTACATGGTAGCTATCGATAAAGTTGCTAAAACTTACGAATATCGAGGCGGATTCTAATCTAGCCTTTATATTAGCATTTTATGACATTACACAAGGAAGGACGAAGCATATTATTTTACCTATTGGTGGTGTTGGTTGCTATTAATATGGTGATCATATACTTGCTGCCTGACCTGATTTTATTGCAGAATATCGTTATGGTAATCAGTATTGGCTTCTACCTGGTAGTGGCGCAATTTTTTAGAATACCTAACAGAACGATACCTGTTAACCCAAATCACATACTGGCTCCTGCTGATGGCAAGGTAGTCGTTGTGGAGAAAACCGTAGAATCTGAATATTTCAATGAAGAACGTATTCAGATTTCAATTTTTATGTCTCCTTTGGATGTTCATAATAATCGTAGTCCAATTTCCGGAAAAGTAGAATCATTTAAGTATCACCCTGGTAAATATTTGGTAGCATGGCATCCCAAGTCTTCTACTGAAAACGAGCGAACAACTATGGTTGTGTCTATGGCTAATGGTGTAAATATCCTTGTCAGGCAAATTGCAGGTGCCATGGCACGCAGGATAAAATGGTATGTAAATGAGGGTGATAATGTAGCCCAGGGGCAAGAGTTTGGATTCATTAAATTTGGTTCCCGTTTAGATGTTTTTCTGCCAACTGATTCAAAGATACTGGTTGAAACAGGCACTAAGACCAAGGGAGGGGTTACTGTTTTGGCTGAGCTTGCAAATAGTTA
>JBDLIU010000413.1:0-4007 GCA_039714715.1 Bacteroidota bacterium | reverse complement strand
CCAATTTTTCCATTTCAGGAGTACTGAGTGGAATACAATTTAGACATATCTAAGTTAAAAAATATTGCCGTTGAGATTGGGTTATCTGAAGTCATTGATATTGAACCCATTCCCAGATTTTAGCCCGGGAATGGGACGTCAGCTCTCTTATGACATAATGTTTAATGCTCATAGGATAAAGCTATACCATCGTTTAGAAAATATGACATTCGTTACATTGAGTACCTTTTTCAATATGATGTTTATGATCTTCATCATCAAAACCATTGGGACTCTTGTATTCATGACAGTCACTGCATAATGCTCCGGGAGCCATAACCAGACCGGTGGGTTCTCCAGAGTGACAGCTTTGGCAAGAAATATTTTCTTCACCGTCAGTGTGTTCTTTATGCATTTTAGTAAAGCTCAGAGAATCTTTGGGCTCATGGCATAAAGTACAGTTTTTCACTTGTTCAGGCCAGTTATGATAACCCAGCTCGGTAAATGACAACTGTCTACTGCCGTCAGGTGTTTCACCGCTCATATCATGACAGTCTTGACACTCCAGAGCAGTATTTTCCGGGCCGACTCCGTGTGTAATAAGCATTTCTGCATTCACATCAATCATCGTATAATCTCCCGACAAGCCCATATTTTCCATACCTTTTTGAACCGCCACATCAAAATCTCCGATCATAAACATTTGCATAATTTCCGGCGCAATAATTTGCTGTGTTTCATCATGCAATGGCATATTTGACCAATGATTTTTTATTGGGACAATTTTTGAGACACCATCGAAAATTGAACCGTTGGCTTTAGCCATTGTATAGGTACCATCAGCATTAGGTTCAATCGTTTCGCCCACATTATAGACATAGGAAGTACCATCAAAGAAACGGTATTCTGGTTTAACATTGGATTGTTTGATCTCATGCCCCACAAAACCACCCTGTCCAGCGCAAAATGCAGGATTCCAGTGAGGTTCCAACCAGTTACGTGACATTTCAGTTGCACCGCCTTTTGCAAATTCAGAAATGTGACAAGTCTGACAGGCCACCTGACCATTAGCATGGCGATTCAGCTCTTTATCTGAATGCGGTTGTGCTTCATGACAATCAATACAGGTTGGCGCTGCTGTTTCATCAGCACGTAAATCAATACCGCGTCCACCGATTTTATGTTTATCACCTTTATGACAACTGGTACAGGTCATATCGGCTCCACCTTCATGGGCAGACATATGAACATCTTCATAGACGGATGGTGTTGCTGAACTCAACCCCATATCCCCACGTTTAGTCCAGTCACCACCGCCGGCTTTTGCATGACAACGTAAGCATGATTTTTTGGTTGGCATATGAACATTTTGCGCCAAATCAACCATCGTTGTCCCTGCAGGCATTTTGTCAAAATTTGGTACAGTAGTGTAATCACCCGTTACCGGGTCCTGTTTTCCGAAAATATACTTACGTGTTTCACCTAAAATATTTTCAACCGTAATTGGATTATCCTTATCCATTACCGTTGTTCTCTGGTAGGTGTCGTTATGACACATAAGACAGTCCACATCGCCAACCTCAGGTGCATGACCGGAATTACCATCTGCTCTTATATGACAACCATAACAAGCTCCTTTTGATGATGGGGCATAAGTACAAAAAGTATTAATTCCCGCATCACCTTTACCTAAAGATTCACCATCGGTATTACTCAGGTTTGGCGTTGGTCCAGACCATTGCATATGGACACTGTTTAGCGCATCGTGAGCTTCTTCTTCATGACAGGCAATACAAGTTTGCGGCCCCTCATAAGACTCAATGGATAAATGTTCCTGGACGACATTGCCACTGCTTTGGCTAGAAAAAGCCGGCATTACCAGTAAAATCATGATAAAAGTGATAAACGCATTCAATAACACTCTCATTCCCTCTCTCCTGTTTTGTAAATATAACAAACATAATCAATGTGATTGGGACGCAAATTTTTTATTATTATGACAACTGGTTAAAAATTATCCAATCCGTTTTTCCAGAATTATACGCTTGTCTTAGCTATATAATGTGATCGGGTTAACACAAATTGATGTTTGGATATATTGAAAGTCACAGTTTTTAAACTACGCATTGCAATTGAGCAAAACACTAAATGTCATGTTCACTCACCTTCTAAATTACCAACGATTGAAGGCTGTCTGATGAACGTGTCAAAACGTCCCAAAGCGGAATAATTAGCACTTCCTTATGTGCTCTTTCCAGGAGCACAAAGCGGCAATTTCAAAGAATTCAAAAAAAGAATGTAGCATGATTTTAACAATTAGCACTAACTTGAAGTTATAGGGTTCAAATTCAAATAGCAGTTTTCGATCGCTTTGGAAAAACCAAGTTGTTCTGACCCTATTGTTTATTAGCCTAACACGCCCACCAAGCAGACGGTAAAAAGCGCCGCCGCTTATGGAAAATATTATGTGCATTAAGCAGTGAATAATATGAAAATCACACACTACCTCTACAATACTAATCCCTGAGCAATGGTTTTTCGCATACTGGTCAAATTGGCCATATAAAAATGGAAGGGTTCCTGCCTGAAGTTCGCAATTAAATCTGGCAAGGTGGATAAACTGTCAGCCAGATAATCCTTAACGGCTCTGAGCATAACTTCACCTTTGGAATGGGACAGTTGTAATAAAATGTCACGCCATTGCTCTCCCAGAATCACTCCGGCCTTAATATCACCAATCTCATGTAGGAGCGTAATACTAAGCTCATTGCTTGTCATCGGTTCCAGGGCTTTAAGCGTCTGGGGTTCAAATATAGAAAGGGGGGACGGAAGGATTAATTTTTTCCCTTCGTGCCCTTTTTTTAGGGCCTTTCTGGCATTGTTGTAAATCGATTGAAATATTCACCCAATAACAAAAAAGTGAGTCCCTTTGATGAGCAATCATCTAGCTTTTTTTTGGCTTCGCAACGCAAAAACTAAGCCAGTGAGACCAATGCTCAATAGTGGAAGTATTGCTGGTGTAGGAACTGGTGTCGTTGTCGGCATACCAAATGCACCACTCCCAACGACATTCTCGGCAGAAAGTCCAACTGTATTGGGTGTAAATGACCCGATCCGGTTGGAGTCGGTCAGCATATCAAGGAGCGTATCGTAGGTAATGTAGACTGAGTCTAAACTATTCTCACCTTCAAGGTTGAAAAGATTCCAATAGGTCGAGCCATCGGAACCACTCCCAACGACATTCTCGGCAGAAAGTCCAACTGTATTGGGTGTAAATGACCCGGTCCGGTTGGAGTCGGTCAGCATATCGAGGGGCGTATCGTAGGTAATGTAGACTGAGTCTAAACTATTCTCACCTTCAAGGTTGAAAATATTCCAGTAAACAGGTGATGCGTTAGCTGGCGACGCCAGTATCATAATCAAGCCGAAAATTACAGCCAAAGTTCTAACGTTCTTCAAGTTCTGGTGATTCATAGTTCCCCCCATTTCCTTATTTCATTCGCAAGCCGATGCCCTTTCTTAGTACATACTCTGGGACTGAACAGCTCTAATTTATTGCCATCTCAAAGACAAGCAATTTTTTTACCATTTTTTTAATAATTAACGATAACAAATACATATGCATAGCGTAATCAGGACTTTGTCAGTGCACTGTAAAAAAAACAGACACTGTTAATGAGCTTATTATAATACAAGGTTAAATACTTAAAATTGCGGTTTTAAGCCAAAAAAGAATCGCCCAATAGCTAAATTTATCAATCAATGGGGTCAGAACAGTTGATTTTAATTCCTGCTCATATTTCCACTTTGTCACTAAAGAGACAATCAGAGAGTGGGTCTTGACCGGCAGGTATCTGGAAGTAAATCCATAAGCTGATCACTCCCATAAATGGCAGGAATAGGTCAATTATGACTGGAAAAGGTAATATATGCCTTTTTAATATCCGATATTCAAATATATTGGACATGGTGTATTTTTTCGGCCTATGAGCCTTCTGGTTCTGAAACACTACCTTTTAATGATTGCT
>JBDLIU010000412.1:0-4048 GCA_039714715.1 Bacteroidota bacterium | reverse complement strand
AGGAGCCGGTACCCAGGTCCCATTGGGCTGTCATTGGAGGGGTCGGTGGAAATTATCAAGGTATGGGATGGTCCCTGGGAGTAATGTACCTGGACAAAAACAAATGGATTTATGGTGCTGAATACCTCAAGGTTGGAACTGAAGGAAACGTAATGCTCAAAATCGGTTACAAATTCTGACTATGAAACTTGACCCTCAAATATGGAGTGATATCTACCATGATTTCAATTCCGGTATGAAGTACAGTTTAAGGACTTGAGAAATCTAATTCTGAATTATGAACTTGTTAATAAAAAGCGATTTTCGTGTATTAGACATAATGATTTCCAGATTATATTTGGAATCAGAGTGGTTTTTAAATTTTGTTGCGCACAATAGCATTAAACATGAATAAACTTTATTATGAATTATAACTGGTGTTTTTCAATTAGGTATTAATCAAAAAGTCATGGACGTATGAAAAAAGTAAATTTGATTTTGACAGTAGTACTTATTGGACTAATAGGTGCAACAACCTTGACAAGTTGTACAGTAGAGGGTTGTACTGATCTTGCTGCAAACAACTATAATGCTGACGCAGAAGAGGACGATGGTTCTTGTACGTATCCGATAATAAGCTTTAATCCAGCGGGAAATGATGGAGATGTAACAGGAGAAGGAGGATCGGCCACTTCGACCTTTGACTGGACAAACTCCTTGGCAAGAGCAGAACTAAACATGGACATTACTGCAGCAAACGGAGGAAGTTTCCAGGTTATTGTTAAAGACGCTGACGGGAATGAAGTAATTAATGAGACTTTAACAGTTGGGGTTGGAGATGACTCGAAAAATGTTTGTTCCGCCAGTGGAACCGCCGGTACATGGAGTGTTACTGTCAATTTGACTAACTTCAGCGGAGACGGAAGTTATTCACTAAGTCAAGGCTGCTAAACCAAACGGACAACAGTAAACATTATGACAATGAAAAAAACATGGAAAGGACTTATTCTTAGCCTAATTGTATCAGTATCTTTTTTCGGATGTGAGAAATATGAGGAGGGTGGTACACTAACTAAGGCTGACAAAAGAATAACAGAAACATTATGGAAAATCCAAAGTGCAATCGATTTGGAAGATGGTTCCGATATTACATCTGACTATGCAGGTGAATTATGGGAATTCACTACCGAGAATGAATTTAAAATAAATTCGACACTTAAAGGCACTTATACATTTTCTGCTGACATGCTGAATCTGTTAATTACAGAATTAGACGGCGGTACTGATAATTATCGCATTGACAGGCTTGATAAAGAAGCAATGTGGTTGGTGGAAATCGGAAGTGAGGAATTGAATTTTATTCCAAATTAACTCCTGCTTGAAAGGCTAAAATCCATTTTATTAAAAGACATAGTCGGGCAAAAGCGTCAATACGCTTGCCCGGCTCATCTATATCTACTCTAATGTGATAATTCCAATTCGGTGGCCAGATCCAAACCATCAGCTACGACATCAAAAATATCAGCATTTTGGGTAGAGCTGATAACGATTATTCCGTCACCATTTCTTGTGGCTTCAGAGAGTTGTTCCATAGATACTTCAGCAAACCATGCTGACGGATCAAATGTAACCTGAGCAATTACACTTTCATCTGTAGCGAAAGTTATGGTTCCTTCCCTTTCTATTTCAAAAGTTTCTCCTGAATTATACTCAAAACGAAGATTGTGAGCTGTTCCTTGCGCATCGGTATAACTACCATGAAGCACCACAGCCGGCTCATCTCCTTCATCCTGAAGCTCTATTTCCACCTCAACTTCATGATACGTTCCCGCAGGAATATTTATATCACTTATATCAGGTGAAGTAGCTCCAGTTGCAAAGTCAATTTTTGTGATTAAGTCAAGATCAAATTCTACTTTAATGGAATCATCATCCGTCTCAACCTGAAATTGTACTTCGCAAATAGTAATAAAACCAGAAGAAAATGAAATTCCGTTTGTCAGTGTATTGAAGTTGCTACTTTTCTTAGCTGTGGATTTCACCGTTTTAAATTCAAGTGTAATCCGGGGATTCTGTTCCCCATTTTTACTACAACCTCCCAAAATTACAATGCATATGATTCCAACGAACAATGCCTTTAAGATCATGTTTATTCTTTTCATGGCTTCATAATTTATTAGTTATTAATCACGGCATATCGTCCAGCATTGGTTTAGTTGTACGTATGAAATTCAATTTTGTTGTCTTGTAAATTGAGCAACTTTTCATTTTCGAGTTCCTGCTTTGACTGCTACGGTTTGTCTTCCATGGTAGATTATTCAAACTGCTCGATCTCTTCGCCAATAAGATTAAGCAGGTGGGCGGAATCGTAAGTCTTTATACTCAACTGAAGTATACTTTTGAAGAAATCTTCATATATGGTTTCCTCTTCAAAAAGGGGATGGTCCGCCGGGGGTGAATCCAGGACAGCGATTTTATCTCTTATATCCTTCCGCTCTTGGGAGATCTCAAACAGTTGTTTCAATGTAGTGTTTGACCGGATTAGTACCTCAGTATTATCCGTGGTTTGGCATTCTGAATACGCCCGGAGTTCAGCCCGTATCTCATCGATGGTTTGCAAGGTAATTGCTTTAGGTTTGCAGTCAAGCCGGAATCAACTAAAATAATTGGGAGATTTTAATCAATAAGTTGATCCAGATATTACTTAGACAGAATCTGTTTATTTAACGGACACGAAATGTAGCTCGTGTAGGTCTTCACTTTTACGAAAACTATACCATAGTTCGTCTTTTGTTAAGTTCTCGATAATCAGGTAGTCGTTATCTACTGAAGAATAATTGTCTATCCAATTAAAACTACTAAAGCCATTGATAAATAAAGTATCAGTAACTTCATCATATTCCCAGGTTCCAGATTCTGAAGCATAATTTCCGTCCAAGTCAAGGTATGAACGAGAACATGCCCTACCCTCTAAAAATTCTTCAGTGTAATCACTGACTATCAGTCCGGATGTAGAATCTGCACTGTTTAAATAATATTTTTCGAGCTGCCAAGTATTAACGAGAAGTTTTGGTATTGATTTTTCGCAACTTTGAAAAACACCTGTTATAAGTCCAGCAATAATTAGTAATAGAACTATTCGTAATTCTTTCATAACTAAAATTTTAAAATTTTTCCTCAAATTAATTGTGATGTTATATACGGAGAACTACTATTGTAGGTTTCATGAATATTGTAGGATATTCATGAAATCTGGATCTGTAAAATAGCGATATTCAACTAAGACAATAATTTTTGAGGTTGCATTTCTGAAAATATTTTTAAATCTTTGATGCACTAATTACTTTCAATGTCTTCCATTAGGTTGTCATTGTTTGTGATTTTTGGTTGTTAGCCCTGGTTTGGTCGCCAGGGCTACTTTTTTTCCTCCCTGTTTGTATCCGATATATATACGTTTCCGTATAATCTATTTCTACAAAAAGCTTGTGAGATAATATACGAAAGCGTATATTTATTGAAGATTTAAAAACAACCAAAAATACAGACCAATGGCACAAAGAATCACAACCGAAGCAGCAAAAGCATCCAGGGCAATTAAGGCCGAACTTTACAAAGCTTTCCCAGGAGTCAAATTCTCAGTAACATCAGAAAATTTTGCTGGTGGAAATTCAATTGACGTTAGATACACTGACGGACCAACAGAAGTTCAGGTAAATGAATACACTGACAAATATGAGTACGGAAAATTTGACGGGATGAATGACATTTATGAAATCACCAATCGCAGGAATGACATTCCCCTGGTCAAGTACCTGAGTGTTCAAAGGGAAATGTCCGAGGAAGCCAGAAAGCAAATCACTTCTTCAATTGGAATGATCCAGGATGAAAGTGAGCAGGATTCAAATCGTAGGGTATACCAGGCTTTCCAGGAGTGGACAACCTGGGTCACTACTAAGGTAGAAACACCGGCAGAAAAAACTCCTGAAGAAGCCGGCCAGGAACTTGTTGAACAGTTCGGTGAGGCCCGGATGGAGCTGGCAGATCAACTGGAAGAACCTGTTGCTGAATG
>JBDLIU010000411.1:0-4082 GCA_039714715.1 Bacteroidota bacterium | reverse complement strand
GCTGATGCTCCGCAGAATGATG
Source organism: Bacteroidota bacterium (assembly GCA_039714715.1). Classification (GTDB taxonomy): domain Bacteria; phylum Bacteroidota; class Bacteroidia; order Cytophagales; family Cyclobacteriaceae; genus S012-113. The sequence goes on along the minus strand of JBDLIU010000411.1, from coordinate 4,060 downwards.
CAGACTTCGATGAGATCCGCCGAATTACCGGATTGGATGAAATTCAGCAATTTTATGATCAGCATGACGGTTTCGAGGTTGAAGCTTACGACCTCCGGCCTGAGCGTGCCAAGAAAGTTGATGGTGTTATCGTAGGCCACGAGCGATTACCTGGAGATCCCCAGGGATATATCAGAGTGGATCTCGGCAGCTATTCAATGTTTGCTGAGGTCGAGCATCTTTGCCACCTTCTTTATGGCTCGGAATATGACACAAGTGAAATTTGCCGTCATCATACTAACGGCGCTCACGAATATCTGATCTCGAAGACTATTCTTGAAGCTGATTGTGTAATTAACCTGCCTAAGCTTAAGACTCATAAAAAGACCGGCATTACCGTATGCATGAAAAACCTGGTGGGAATTAATGGTAATAAAAACTGGCTTCCGCACCATCGGCTAGGCACACCTGCTCAAGGGGGAGATCAGTTCGCTGATAACGGTACAAAAAACCGAATCGAACAAAAGACTATGACCTGCTTCAGGAGTTTGTTTCCATTATTAGGTCCTTTAAGAGGAGTTATGGCCAAACCGTTAAAAGCGCTTGGTACAAGCATCTTTGGTGACACAAACACCAATACGATTCGTTCCGGTAACTGGTACGGCAATGACACCACATGGCGGATGGTGATCGATCTGAATCGGATACTCATGTACGCGGATAGAAACGGATACCTTCAAGACAGCCCCCCAAGGCGTATATTTTGTATCGTAGATGGTATAGTTGGTGGTGAAGGCAATGGCCCACTGGATCCGACTCCAAAGCCATCGGGGATAGTACTGGCGGGAGCTAATCCAGTAGCTGTTGATTTAGTGTGTGCTTGCTTAATGGGTTTTGACTACAAGCGGCTACCTATCCTTTACCAATCAATGCTAGATCATTCTTTACCTCTTTCCGCATTTAAATATGATGAGGTAATTTGTAAGTCGAATGTTCAGCAGTTTGACCTACCCTTGGGTGAGTTTGAGGGAAAGGGCTTAGCCTTTGAACCTCATTTTGGCTGGCAAAAACACATAGAATTGAACTGCTTGTAAGTCTACAAAACAGATATGAATCAATTGGTAGAATAGCCGAGTGTTTAGGTATAAATTACGCAGGCCAAATAAAGGTTTCGGCTGCATAGCTTCTCCCGGTTTGAATCCTTATATCCCCGGCGCTATTATCACTTAAATACATTGAAATCAAATTTCCTATCAGATGTAGTTAAAATATGCTGTCTTAGGGAGATACTTTAATCATGAGCCATCCAATACATTTATTCTGGACAAGCGGTTGGGATTCCACGTATCGTTTACTATACTTGACTTTTGTTTGCAAACAGACCGTACAACCCATTTATATTGTTGAAAACAAGGGCCGAGCATCAGTGAATGTTGAGATGCAGACTATGGACTTTATCTATCAGGAGATTAAGAAGAAGGATCCTGAAACAGCAAAACTTATCCGGCCTACAATTTATAAACAATTAACCGAAATCCAGATTGACGATGAAATATCTGACGCCTATGAAAGAATTACAAAGAAGCTATCACTGGGAGGGCAATATGTATACCTTGCAAGCTATGCTAAGAATTCGGATTTTAATAATATAGAACTATGTATAGAACGTTTATGCATTAGTCGTCAGGATAGCATCTTTGAACTCCTGTCACCTTTGACGGTGGAATTTAAGAAACGGGGATTTAAAAACTACCGGATGTCAGAAATCAATCAGGACAAACCTGCCTATAAAATATTTGGCCGTTTTGATTTTCCATTAATCTTCCAGACCAAATCTGAAATGAGAGATAAAGCCAAAGGTTATGGATTTATTGATATCCTGAAGGATACCTGGTTTTGTCATTCACCTTTACCCGGAAATATACCTTGTGGTGTTTGTCCTCCTTGTTGCTATGCTATAGAAGATGGGTTTACCTGGCGATTCCCGGAAGAAAGTTTAAAACGTTATAAAAAATCCATAAAAAGAAGAATATATTTCACTTTGAAAAAACAACCCCTGATATTTTGGTGCTTACGTCATGTAAAGGGATTTCTACAAGGAAAGAAAAGCGTTGTAGATTAACTTTCCTGCATCTACTGATTGTTTTTTTTGCTTATAGCCACCTCTGGAAATTTACATATTTGTCGTTATTTGAGAGAAGGTAATGTCAATTACCAATTATTATAAATCAAGACTACGTCGCTATATTGATTGTATGCCCCGTTGCTGTATTTTCGGCAAGGTTTATTCCGAACATATCAACTTATGTCGACAAGCTGAAGAAGGGCTAATTGATATTGAGAATTATCAAAGAAGGGCCTTGTCTGAAATACTAAAAAACGCATTAACAACAGTCCCTTTCTATCGTAAGAATTATAGTATAAATGTAGGTAATATTAGCGAGGACAATTCTTATGAAATCCTCGAGCGGTTCGATTACCTCGATAAAGCTACTATAATGGCTTCTCCAAATGATTTTGTATCAGAGAGATATAAGGTAGAATCATTGCTTACAAAAGCCAGTGGAGGATCTACCGGTCAAGGTATTAAACTGTTCTATGACCGTCGTGAGTTAGGTATAGAACGTGCATATGTTGAGTCTCCATGGTATCGACTTGGATTTAAACCATGGTCTTTGCTTATTCAAGCAAACATTAATACTCTTCGTGCTTATGAAGAAACTCCCTTTGGTTACGGTCTTCGAAGAATATACCTGAGCTGTCATCATATTACGCCGAAATGGATACCTCATGTAATCAAGACTTTGTGCCGGATTAAGCCATTATTTCTTCATGGATATCCCTCAGTTTGGATGAAGGTTGCTCAGGAATTCCATATAGCTGGTCTCAAGCTGCCGGTTAAGGGAGTATTGTTATGCTCGGAACAGGTATTTCCAGACCAGGTATCACTTCTTCAAGAAGTTTTTGGTCCTGTCTCTGTAGGGTATGGCTTATCAGAAAAAGCAGCTATTGCTTTTGGCGAACTCAAGAACAATGATATTAAATATAGATTAATGCCTACTTATTCATATACAGAAAACATTGAATCGCAGTATGGAATTCCTGAGATAGTAGGCACAAATCTTTTTGTTAAAACAATGCCGTTAATCAGGTATAAAACTCAGGATTTGGGAATCATAAATGATAGTGAAATAATTTCCCTTGATGGCAGGATACAGGAAGTATTAATCACTAAAAATGGTAACTGTGTTTCTGGGAAAAATGTCACAATAGATCCATTCTTTTGGGATTATGTGGATGCGTATCAATTCGTTCAGAATAAACCTGGCGCTCTTGAAATACATATCGTATGCAAAAATTGCTATAACAAGCACACCGAGGAGATATTATTAAAAAAACAGATCGATAGGATGGGGAGTCTGTTTGATATTCAAATCGTCCACGAAGAAAAAATAAGCAAGACGAAGGCTGGCAAACAAAGGCAAGTTATCAGCAACATAAAGTAGATGCACTATCCTTCTTATAGGTATTACGTGTAGATGAAGAACTTGATCAAGTCACGAAGACATCTGTGGGATATGATGCCCTGCGTTATTAAGACGTACATTGGTTGGCCATTGAGGCTTATACCCAAATCCTGTTTATTCGGTAGAAGTTTCCGTGAGAACTATAAATTTGTTCGAGATGGACAATGGCAGTCGATAGATGTTGTTCAGAAATATCAGTTGAACAGGTTGCAAGCAATTCTAAAGCTTGCTTATCAAAGGACGAAATTCTATCGTCAAATGTTCGATACAATTGGGATTCGTCTGGATGACTTTCAATCATTAGATTACATAAGTAAACTTCCTACAATTAATAAGCAGGATGTGATTGAAAACATTGAGGATATGCGTACAAAAAATGTAAATAAAAAGGATGTTGATTTCGGATCTACCGGGGGAACAAGCGGCACTCCCCTGCATTTCTACATGAATGCAAATCGTTCTTTCATCGAATATGCTTATCTTACAACCAGTTGGGAACGAATTGGCTACAAACTTGGGATGCCAATGGCAGTGCTGCGAGGCCGAATAGTTCG
>JBDLIU010000410.1:0-4091 GCA_039714715.1 Bacteroidota bacterium | reverse complement strand
ACGATTAACATTAAAATACGAAAAGACCAGCCACGATCCTCACCCATAGTTCCGGGATCAAGCGTTCTCATCAGGCTCATCCACATTGCCTCAAAATAGCCAAGATCTGAATATCCTTCTGGTTTGATGTCAAGAATTAATACGATTGAAGCTAATAGAATTACTACCGCAAATGATACTATCAATAATAACATGATTGAGGCCCTGAGACCTTTCGACATTACATTATCAAACCTGTATCGTAACCTGTCTTTATAGTTTGCCAACATAGTATTTAATTAAAGCCTAAAATTAAGTTTATTATACAATAAATTCCATCAGGATATTGTACAATAAGAATGTTGATTAGGAATATAAGCAGAATATATCCCTATTTCAATTTAAGAACTGATGAAACAGATTTTCAGAATCTGAAGATGATATTTTTTTTAATCCGGGCACAAGTTATTAAGGCAATATATGTCTAATACTTAAATGAATCTTAAAACCTATGCACAAGTTATACTTAATAATTATCATCCTCTTCAGTAGTGGCATTTCACATGCACAAAATCCACAGGGCAGACAAGGCAGGCAAGGCAACATGCGCGATCCTGCTCAAATAGCCAATCTTGAAAAACAAATGATCCTCGACAGCATTACTACGCTCAATGAAGACCAAAAATTGATCATCAACCATATCTATAATGACTTTGGTGAGGCTATAAAGAAAGCACGAACAGGAATGGAACCCGGCAATCCTGAAGGGATGAGAGATAAAATGATGAAGGTTCGGGAACAAAAGGATGATGCCCTTAAAGCAATTCTAACAGAAGAGCAATATAAGAAATACGAAAGGATAATGAGGGCAAGAATGCAACAAGGTAGAAAAAGGAGAAACAAATGAAATGAATAGGTTAAGCATTTTACTTGTATTAATTGCAACAGGTTTTCATGCAAAGGCACAAGACTCAGCAACACTTAATGGGCGGCTAGTGGATGCCTCCAATGGCGATGGACTGGTAGGGGCCAATGTGCAACTTATTACTGTCAGAGACACAACCGTAGTATTTTTAACCTCAACGGATAGGGACGGATACTATCACTTCAAAGATCTTACCCCCACATTTTATAAAATACGATATTCAAGCATAGGCTATGAAACTGGGGAAAAACTGGTAAGAGTAAAGGCCCCGGCAACTAATCTGGGTGCATTTTCGGTAGCCGAGTCTTCTGAATTATTGGAAGAAATACAAGTTGTTGGGAAAAACATATCTGTTGAAACAAAAGGTGATACTACTTCCATCAAAGCATCTGGTTATAAAGTAAATGTGGATGCCAGTGCTGAGGACTTGCTGGCTAAAATGCCCGGAATCATTGTTAATGGTTCGGGTGTACAAGCACAAGGTGAGCAGGTAGAAAAAGTACTTGTTGATGGAAGAGAGTTTTTTGCCAATGATCCTAATATTGCACTTAAAAACATCCCTGCTGAAATAGTAGAGAAAATCGAAGTGTTTGATCAGCAAAGTGAACAAGCTCAGTTCTCCGGATTTGATGATGGCAATACTACCAAGACCTTGAATATTGTTACAAAATTAGAAAACAGAAATGGACAGTTTGGGCGCGTGTATGCAGGTGGCAACCTTGATCAGCAGTATAATATTGGTGGCAATATAAATCATTTCAAGAATGACTTACGCATTTCAGTAGTCGGAATGAGTAATAATATCAATAAACAAAACTTTTCATCCGAAGATCTCCTGGGTGTAGCCAGTGCCAGTAGCAGACGTGGAGGCAGGCCCGGTTTCGGAGGCCCTGGTAGTGGTATGGGCAGGTCTGAATCTTTTATTACTAACCAAAATCAGGGAATCGCTGAAACGCATGCTTACGGAATTAACTATTCTAATGCATGGGGAGAAAAAATAAGAGTTACCGGCAGTTATTTCTTTAATCTAAAAGACAACGAAAATAACCAGATTGTTAACAGAGAAAATTTCGTACCGGAAAGTTCAAATCAATTCTATAATGAAATAAGCAACTCCTATCAGATCAATTATAATAATCGCTTCAATATGCGACTGATCTATTCTATTAATGATCGAAATTCTCTGATTTTCACTCCAAATATCAATTGGCAAAAAACTGATACAGATGATCTATTGTATGGCACTACCACCCTGGCTGAAGGAGGAACATTAAATACAATTGTAAATGACTTTAACAGTAATAACTCCGGGTATAATGTTTCAGGCAACCTGTTATACAGGTATCGGTTTTTAAAGAGAGGAAGAACATTGGCTATTCGTACAGGCATCCAATCTTCCGATGCTGAAGGCAAAAACGATTTAGATAATTTATTAGCCTATAACGATACAGGCCTAATGAATGACACCATTCTTCAGCACACAGATATCATATCCAACGGTACAACTTATAATGTGAATATCAATTATACAGAACCTATCAGTCAGAGCATGCAGTTTCAGCTTGGTTATAAAGCAGACCTTAATGACGATGACTCTGATAATAAGACGTATAACATCGCAACGGCTGAAGCTCCTCTTGATACCATACTAAGTAATGTATTCAATAGCAGATATATTACTCAGTCACCTACAATTGGACTTTTTCTCAGAAAAGAGAAGATGTTTTTCAGGTTAGCTTTATCGTACCAGTGGGCTACATTAAACAGTGAACAGCAATTTCCTCAAACCGGTAGTATTGACAGAAAATTCAAATCCATTCTGCCAGGTGCTATGATGCGGTATAAGTTTTCTGATGATGCCAATCTAAGAGTATTCTATAGAACCTATACCCAAAAGCCATCTATTAGCCAGCTTCAGAATGTGGTAGATAATTCAAATCCACTTTACATCTCAATTGGTAATCCCACTTTGGATCAAAGTACTAATCATATGGTTATGGCCAGGTTTTCTAAGATCAATGCGAAAAAAGCCAGCTCCTTTTTCACACTGGTCTCTCTGAGAGCAGTTGATGATTATGTGACAAATTCAACCCTAATTGTTGATTCCGACTCATTAATAAATGGCGAATATCTTCTAAGAAGAGGCGGCCAAATATCTTCTCCTGTTAATCTAAGTGGGTACTTAAATACACGATTGATGATGGTTTACGGAATACCGCTATCCTTTATAAAATCAAACCTCAACCTTAATGCTGGTGCCACTTATACAAAGACTCCAGGATTAGTCAATAATGTTACAAATGTCTCAAAGAGTATCGCTTATAATTCTTCCGTTGTTCTTTCGAGCAACATAAGTGAAAACATAGACTTTACCTTATTGTACGATATAACATATAATGACGTGAGAAATGATGTTACTACCAATCTTAATAATGACTATAATTTCCAGAGTGCGGGGATGAAAATTAACTGGAACTTTTTAGATGGATTTGTATTCAGGAACCAGATCAGCTACCAAAAATACATGGGTTATACAGATGGATTTAATGAAGAATTCACACTATGGAATATGAGTTTAGCAAGGAAATTCCTGAAAAATAAACAAGCTGAAATTGAATTGATGGTGTATGATTTACTCAAGCAAAATACTTCTATTTCACGTATTAATACAGAAAGCTACATAGAAGAAACTCAAACAAGCGTTTTGCAACAATATTTCATGCTCTTATTCACCTATAAAATAAGTAATTTCAAAGGAGTGGTTGAGCGTAAAAATGATATGGACCAGTTTAGAAGGAGATGGTAATAAATCCCTCTTTCAATATTTTAGAATATTTCCACTCTCTTCCCAGCGCTTAAAGGCAATAATGGCCTCATCTCTAAGTAATTGAACTGTAGGTAGTTTTCGTCCTTCTTTTGGCAAATCGATTTCATCATAAATGAAAGCATCATCAAAGTCGATAGCTGCTGCATCTTTTTTAGTATTAGCATAATAGATCTTTGACGGTCTGGCCCAATAAATAGCACCTAAACACATCGGACAGGGCTCACAACTACAATAGATTTCACAGCCTGTAAGCTGAAATGAATTTAGATTTTTACAGGCCTCCCTGATGGCTACTATCTCAGCATGTGCTGTCGGATCATTTGTATTCGTAACTTCATTAGATCCTCTACCAATAATTCT
>JBDLIU010000409.1:0-4091 GCA_039714715.1 Bacteroidota bacterium | reverse complement strand
TTGGAGCAACTTTGCAAGATGAGTCAATAAATTTACAGACTATGACTGTAGATATGACTTTCGAAAGAGTACAATAAGACTTTACCGATTAACCTAAACTTGATTTCCTGACATGCTGACGATTACAGTCAGTATCGTCAGGATTTTTTATTCATAGTCCATTATAAACGGAACGGTAACCCTGTTTTCGCCTTGCTCTATAATATTGTTCCTGAAACTTTTGAAGGTGTTCCAGGGTGCCATGGCGGCAAACATGTTGGCAATCCAGGGAGGCACATACCCTCCGGGATCAATGTCCATGATAAATTGAACATGTACATTTCCCTTATCTATAGGTGTAACGGTTAATAAAGATTCACTAAATGGTATACGTACATAACCTTCTTCTTCAGGCAAGAAATCGGGGACAGAAATTAACTGCTGATAGAGTTGCTGTGTGGTACTATCTTGCCAAAGCTTTAGATGCAAGATTAAATCTCGATTATTAACTGGCCATGGTGTTTCTACTTTGGTATAATAATAGAGCTCTGTATTACTAACCTGTTTTACAGTTTTTGTTCCCAGCGATTTGTACTGCCATGCCAGATAATTTTCAATATCCAAAAGTTGAGCAGCGTATTGCGACAAAGTAGCAGGAATATCGAGTTCTACCTGAATCGTTTTAAAATCGCTTATTTCCGAATCACATAAAGAAACAACGATCTCTTCATCGTCTTTTTTTATATCACAGTCTTTTTGGCCAAAGACCTGACCAGAAATCAGAAAAAGTATAAAAAGTATCAGTACCGGGTGCCTTGATGTCATATTTTCAAATTGAGCATCAAAATAAACAAGTTGTATTTACATTTCGTGCAGGTTGAGTGAATTTTATTCGAATGGCACCTTTTTTCAGAACAATAATGACAAATTAGGATTTTTGAGAAGTAATATTGTTGCCTGTTATAGCTTACATATACTATCCCCGATATACTCTAACGAAGTATCAGAGAACATATGTAAAGCAGATTATCCAAATACATAGTTATGAAAATGAAGAAATCCGCCTTTTTTATTCTTGGTTTATTAACCTGTTTAAGTACTTATGCACAAAAACCTGACTGGCAAAACCAATATATTATTCAGCGAAATAAGCTCCAACCTCATGCATCATTTGTGGTTTTTCCAAAAGAGACTGACCGAACAAGAATCACTGATTCTGAGAAGTATCAATTATTAAATGGTGACTGGAAGTTTTACTGGTCAATAAACCCATCAGAAAGACCAAAGAATTTTTTCCAACCTTCTTTTGATGACTCTGAATGGAATTTGATCCCTGTGCCATCGAATTGGCAGCTTCATGGCTATGGGTATCCCATTTATGTTAACCACCCATATGCATTTGCTGATTCAAGATCACCATTTACTGAAATGGTTAAACCTGTACCACCTTTGGTTCCCAATGATTATAACCCTGTGGGGTCATACCGTAAGGTTATTAATATTTCGAATGAATGGGTAGAAGAAAAAGTAATACTTCATTTTGGAGCAGTTTCCTCTGCTATGTATGTGTGGGTAAACGGACAAAAAGTAGGATATAGCCAGGGTAGTAAAACACCGGCCGAGTTTGATATAAGTAACTATGTAAAACCGGGTAAGAACCTGTTAGCAGTTGAGGTTTTAAGGTGGAGCGATGGCAGTTATCTGGAATGCCAGGATTTCTGGAGGTTGAGTGGAATTACAAGAGATGTTTACTTACATAGCAGGCCTAAATCATATATTGCCGATATTGATGCACAAACAACTTTGATTAATGAATATCAGGATGGTAACTTAAAATTAAGGATATCGGTAAGTGCCAATGGTAAAAAGAATAAGAAGGTGGAAGTAAGACTGTTGGATGAAGATAAATTGTTGTATAGCGATAGCCAATCACTAAATAAGAAAGCGTTAAAAGATACCCTGGAATTCATGAAAGAGTTCAAAGGAATAATACCCTGGAGTGCAGAAATACCAAAACTTTACACATTACAAGTTAATTATTATGAAGGAGAGCAGGTTTTGGAAGCAACAAAAATAAGAATAGGATTTAGGACTTCTGAAATTGTAAAAAACCAACTGTTGGTCAATGGAAAACCTGTTTTATTGAAAGGAGTGGACTTACATGAACATCATCATATAACAGGCCATGTGGTTGATGAAGAGACTATGTTAAAAGATATTGAGTTGATGAAGAAATTCAATATTAATGCCGTACGCACCTCTCACTATCCACAACCTGAATTATGGTACGACCTCTGCGATGAATACGGTATTTATGTGGTGGATGAAGCCAATATAGAATCACATGGTATGTATTATGGTAAAGAATCATTGGCCAAAGATTCTACATGGCGATTGGCTCATTTGGATAGGACTATCAGAATGGTTGAACGTGATAAAAATCATCCTTCGGTAATCATCTGGTCGTTAGGCAATGAAGCTGGCAATGGCACTAACTTCTACACAACCTACAATTGGATTAAACAACGCGATCCCAGTAGACCGGTACAGTATGAACGAGTGCAAAAAGGATGGGGTAAAACAGCTGACTTTGACTGGAATACTGACATTATAGTGCCTATGTACTCATCTATTGAGTCGTTAGAGATATTTGCTAAGAATTTTGACAGACCTGTGATAATGTGTGAATACGCCCATTCGATGGGTAACAGCACAGGAAATCTACAGGATTACTGGGATATGATTGAATCCAAACCGTCATTGCAGGGAGGTTTTATCTGGGACTGGATTGACCAGGGACTACTGAAAAAAGATGAAAATGGTGAAGAATTCTTTGCTTATGGAGGAGATTATGGGCCAAATGGAACCCCAACAGATCGTAATTTTCTTGCTAATGGTGTTGTAGGTTCAGACAGGAGTCTTCACCCGGCCATGTGGGAGGTGAAAAAGGTCTATGCCAATATTGCTTTTGATGCGGTTGATATTTCTGAAGGTAAGGTGAAGGTGTTGAACAAGAATTTCTTTAAGGGTTTGGAAAATGTGGAATACCACTGGGAAATTCTTGAAAATGGATTAAATATTAGCTCAGGTGTTCTCCTTCCTCATGATGTGGCCCATCAGCAATCAGGAGAATTAAAGATTCCTATTCCATCTGAGTTAAGTGATGACAAAGAGTATTTCCTTAATGTGAGGGCAGTTGTTATAAATGAGGAACCATTTTTGCCAAAAGGACATGAGATTACTGCAGAACAATTTTTGATTAAAGGAGAGTATCCGATGAAGGGCCCATCTTTGAGTAAGGAGAAGATGAAGGTTATCTCAGATGAAGAAGTTATTAGGATAAATGGCAATGATTTTCAATATGAGTTCAATATCAAAAATGGTTACCTGAGTTCAATTGTAACCAATGAAGAAGAGATGATGATAGGATCTCTTACACCTAATTTCTGGCGTCCGCCAACTGATAACGATTTTGGAAACAGGATGCCCAAGAGGCTGAAAATGTGGAAAGATGCCAGTGCTAAGCAGTTGTTGGGATCTTTCGAAATTAATAATGGAAAGGATAAGTATGTGGCAATAAGCAGTAACAAAAAGTATAAAAAACTGAATAAAATAGCTATCAAAGCTATTTACACCCTGCTAACTGTTCCTGGCACTATTGAGATGGAATATGTTATTTCAAATGATGGCTCTATGGAAGTAAGTACATCTTTGGTTGGGGTGCCGGATAGCTTACCTGAAATACCCAGGTTGGGGAATTATTTTAAGATCGAAGAGCAGTATAACCAGGTTATGTATTATGGCAGGGGCCCATTTGAAAACTATTGGGACAGAAAAACCGCAGCATTTGTCGGTAAGTATTCAACCCGGGTTGAAGATATGTATGTGCCCTACATCAGGCCCCAGGAAAACGGTCATCGTACAGATGTTCGTTGGGTGACGTTTACCAATAAGGATGGTCAGGGGATTCGAATACAATCGCCAGCTTTAGTTGAGTTCAATGCACACCACTTTGATATGGATGTTTTGGATCCGGGAGTAACAAAAATGCAGAGGCATACCACGGATGTTAAGAAGGAAGATTTTGTAGCCATAAACATCGATCATAAACA
>JBDLIU010000408.1:0-4099 GCA_039714715.1 Bacteroidota bacterium | reverse complement strand
AACAAGAAGGAACATTGAAATTAAGTAGCTGTAACATAAAAGCAAAACAAGGGATAAATAAAATAATTGTATACGGAGATTTAATTATTGACGGAAATCCAACAATATTATGTGATGGAGGTTCTTTTGAGATCGAATATCATGATCAACCAATACCTCTGTAGGTCTTCAGCCTAATTCGGACATAAAGTTACAAAAGTTAAAGTGTAGATTACTAACTTGTAACAAAAAAATGTTCGATTATGAAAACAAAAACAACAATTGAAAGCAAGGTCCGTGAGATTAAAAGGGCCACCAAAAGAAAATTCTCAGCAGAAGAAAAAATCCGCATTGTTTTAGAAGTACTCCGGGCAGATGACAGTTTAGCTGCCATATGCCGTAGAGAAGGGATCCATCCTAACTTGTATTACAATTGGAGTAAAGAGTTCTTAGAAGCCGGCAAGAAGCGATTAAACGGCGATATTAAACGGCAGGCGACCAGCAATGAGGTTGTCGATCTAAAAGAAGAGAACAGTGAGTTAAAACACATTGTTGCCGAACAAGCCCTGAACATCCGGGCATATAAAAAAAATCTGATTGGCACCGTGTAAGTTATCCGTATATGCGTAGAAGTTTTAATGAAAAGCGAGAGATCATCCGTATTGTAGAGCAATCTGAGCTCAGTGTTAATCGAACATTAGATGAACTGGGCATTAAGCGAAGCACGTTCTATGAATGGTATAAGCGATATCTGGAAGAAGGTGAAGAAGGCCTTCACGCACGTACACCCGAGAGAAGAACGTTCTGGAATCAGATTCCCGATGCCGAAAGGCAGCAGGTTGTTGAGATTGCCCTGGATAAGCCAGAATTATCGTGCAGAGAGTTGGCCTGCTATATTACCGATAACAAAAAGTGGTTTATCAGTGAATCCAGCGTTTACCGGATTCTTAAAGCTCAAAACTTGATTACCTCTCCTGCGTACATAGTAAATGAAGCTGCTGATGAGTTTAAAGAAAAAACTGTCAGGATCCACCAGCAATGGCAAATGGATTTCACCTACCTGAAGGTTGTTGATTGGGGTTGGTACTACCTGGGGACAGTATTGGATGATTACTCCAGATATATTGTGGCCTGGGAACTAAGCCTTGAAATGACGGCAGTGGATTCAGCACAAGTGGTCGATAAAGCATTACGCATTACCGGGTTGAAGAACGAAAACAGGCCCCGATTATTAAGTGACAACGGACCATGTTTTCGTTCAGCTGACTTTAAGGAATATCTCAAAAGTGAAGACATGGGGCAGGTTTTCGGAGCTCCATATCATCCGCAAACGCAAGGCAAGATAGAACGTTATCACAGAACAATGAAGAATGTGATAAAGCTTGAAAAGTACTTTACTCCTGAGCAATTAAGGGATAACATTGAAGCTTTTGTGGATTATTATAACAATCGCAGATACCATGAATCTCTTGATAATTTAACACCGGCGGATGTTTATCATGGCCGTGGTGAGAAGATCCTGAAAACGAGAAGTAAAACGAAAAGAAAAACAATAGCTTTAAGGAAAAAAGACTATTTCATACAGAAAGCTCAGATGATATAAATTGGAATTTAATACGAAATGAAGTATATTTGAAAAAGAGAAAAGTACACTTTAGCTTTTAACTAAAAAGTGTCCAAATGTATTTGACGGCAAACACTTCAACATATTGAGCTGATACACCAATTGTATGCACTCCTTCATCAAATCCTTTGGAGAAATATCTATTAGCCAGGCTATCAATAAGAATAGAATCCTGATATATTAAGTATTGAATAAATGTACTGCTGGAAGAATCGGGTTCATCCCAGAGGAAATTGAAATTATAACACCATTCCGAGTATCTTAGATTTTGTACTGGATTTAAAGATTGCCCAAAGGAGACAGTAGGTAGAATTAAAATCATCAGTCTAAACAAGATCCTTTTCATTAGTGTGCATTATTAGTGTTTATTTAATAATAATTTTTCCTGAATCTATTAATTTATCATCTTCTCTTAAAATTAATAAATATATTCCTGATGGCCAGGTCGAACTATCAATTTTAATTATTTGATCATCAAAACTTTTAGGTTCCATTTTCTTTCCTAATGAATCAAATATCTCAAGAAGATAATGTTTATTTGCATTACTTTTCTGCTTTTCTACAAAAAAATAATTATCTGCTGGATTTGGATATGCATTAAACTTAGATCTATACTCATTTAAGGAAGGAATTTCATCAATATTTACAATGAAATTACAATCGTAATCAACTGTATTGGAAATAATACTATCAGGGCAGAGACTGTCGTACACAATCAGCTGTGTATAAGCGGAATCAAACTCAAGCTGATCATTTAATTTCCAAAGGTAAACTTCGAATTTATCATTAATCACAAAAGTTCCTGCAACCAATAATTTATCATCATGTGTCTTTATTGCGCATTCCGGGCCAAGATCATTGACTATTAAATGTTTTCTTTTAATAATAATTCCAATTGTATCAAACAATACTGCTTCATTATTGCTTTCGTCATAAGATGCACCTATGGCTCTCCATTGAATTCCAGAAAACAAAACAGTATCATTAAATAGAACTAAGGGTATTGCACTAGAACCTGCAATTGTATCTCCCAAAAGAGGGTATTTGCCTATAAGCTGTCCATCATGACTAATTCTAAATATATGAGGTAACTTGGCATTGGTTGACTCCCTGTAAACACTCATTGTAAAAATGCTGGTATCTGGATATAAAACAGAAATATCTGTTGATCCGCTACCTTCATAACTAATATATTCCCATGTTTGTTCTCCATGTTCGTCGGCATGTATCCAGTATGGCTTTTGGCCGTTTGGATAAGGAAAACAGTGCCCGGAAACGACGTAGCTACTATCATTAACCTTCAATAGGTCGTATCCTTCTTCATTTAATATTAATGGGTTTACTTGTGCCAGATTTTGTATCCAGATGGGGATACCACTTGCATTCAATTTCGCAAGACTGATACGATAGCGGCTTGGGTCTGTACCATAGTACTTAAGTAAGACTATTAAACTACCGTCAGCTAATTCTAGTGTTTTAATTCCTGTTGACCCGGAAATTGTATTGATAGATTGTAATATTGTACACCATTCAATATTACCACAAGGATCAATTTTGAGGATTAATGGATCTTGCAGATTATCTGGATCATATTTGCTACTTCCGCCTGCAAGAATAGTACCATTATCAGAAGATTTTATTATAGAACTGAAAAATGTATTGAAACTATAGTCTCCAAATACTTTTTCCCATAAGATCTCGCCATTCACATCGGTTTTTTTTATCCATGCCCAGCGAGGTGCCCCCCCTTGATATGTTTGACCAGTGATTAAATAGCCATGATCATAATCTTCAACAATGCTTCGCACAGTATGATGTTGCGAATGATTATAAACCTTAGGCCATGTCTGCCCATACCCCTGCTTGGTGTATAATAATACGATAATTATCCAAGATAGAAGATAAAACTTCATTTTATATTTTTCTTTAAAGTTACAAAAAGTAGAACGAAACATTTGTTTCGTTCTACTTTTATGGATATTAATATTTGATCATACGTTGTACATCCAATACCCCATCATTGCAATTGAGTAGGCAATTATATACACCTGCAGGTAATGATTCTATGTCAAGTACCACTTGAGTTTCAGTTGGTTTTACATCATATTGCCTTAACAAACGCCCATTCATATCGTAAACCATCAATACAGAATTTTGATTCAGCTCTATTGTATTAAAATAAGCAATGGCATAATTGCATGCTGGGTTGGGGAAAATGCTGAAACTGGCCTCTTTCTCCAGCTCGCTTTCATTAGCAGGACTGAAACTGTTAAATGAACTGCTGTTACCCGGAAAATTTACTTTTTCGGTGTATTCCATTACCCCTTCTTTAACCAGCGTTCCACGAGCATAGGCACTGATCATCGGAAGACTAGCATCCATGATCTGGTTCAAGGTGGCTGAAGCAATTGTTTTAGCTACCGAGATAAATGCGGATCTGATAGTTTTGGATGAAAAATTAGGCAGGTTTCATGCTAAACATGCTGACTTAAAGGT
>JBDLIU010000407.1:0-4104 GCA_039714715.1 Bacteroidota bacterium | reverse complement strand
GGATTAACTTCGTTGATCCCTTCCTTACCGAAAGTCAAAATCAAAGTAGCAACGCTTTGCGTTGATGCTTCTCTTAGGCACAAGCAATGAAGCAAGCTTCTTGCTTGTACCTTTCAAGAATCATATGACTACTTTGATTTATTGTGGAGCCGGAGGGATTCGAACCCTCGTCCAGATAAGGATACAATGGATCATCTACATGCTTAGTTTCACTTTAGGTTTTCGAGGAAAGGCTAGCCGGAAACAAGCTTACCAGATCCCTTAGCTACATGGAGGTTCACTGCCAATAAGTAGCCAATTAGCAGCTAGTTTTGCTTTTCGACACCCAAAATCCAAGCCAACAAAACAAAACCCGGTAGGATGTGGCCCGACTCCGGTCTTACCAGAGTTCGTTTAAGCCTGTAACCTCAACTCGGTTGAGATTAAGCAGCCATGGCGTAATTATGTTCGCCAATTAAAAACAAGCGCATTGATTAAGGATGTACACTTACCACCCTGCATGCCAATACATCATATTCACCTACTGTCAATTCCAGTCGGCCCCATTTCGTTTAATGGATTTCTACCGTTTTATTAAACGGATTGCAAATATAGAAGTTTGGTTTGAGAAGTATCTAAAATCTGGATCTGGAATAGCACTCAGGAAGAAAAGATTAGTTTAACTCTTTTATTTGGGAGTGATCTTCTCTAACGAATATCCAATCCTGATATCGAAATAATCCGCTACCTGACGATGTGCTTTTAATGAAATACCAGTATACAGACCATTGGCAAAACGGTACGTTAGTTTATAGCGTTGGTATAGCAAATCATAATCATTATCAACGTAAGGGCGATAGGCATATATGCCCATTTGAGTGCTGAAGTGATACCTTCCCATAAGAAACTCATGACCGAAAAGCAATCCTACTCGTGCATGACTTACCCCCTGGATACCTTTTCTTTTCATCTCTTCTTTTACCACTCCGTTTACCATTAATTCAGTACTTCCAACTAAAGCACTTAGTCTTCCAATTTGGTAACTATAATTAACTGAACCACCCCATATTAAATGCTCTAATGGTTCACCATGCTTATATGATTTTAGAATACCCAGCATATCCATGTCCAGCCGCTGTCTCTTTTTCCCTGTTTCTTTGAATTTGGTTTTATCCCAGTTAATAAATTCCTGGGGTTCATAAGTATAGTCGATCCCCAAACCGGCAGTTGGAAAATTAAGTCCTTTATTAGGGACTTTTATCCCTCCATTAGAAGTATGATTATAGCTGCCAGACACATTTAAGCTAATTTTCTCACTTATTCTATAGTTAACAGTAAGATCTATTAGAAGGAATGAATTTAGATGAGTACTGTAAGATAGATTATTCGGATTAGTAACTTCATCATAAGGATTGGTAAGGTACGTCAGACCTGCACCTGCTCGCGTAGAAAAACTCAATTTTCGGTGAGCACCGAAAAAAGGTTCAATATAATAAACTGCTGAAAAACCATTACCTAATATTTCTGGATTGTCGAAGTAAAAATAATTTACCATCAAACCTACCCTTGGATAACAATGGCAATTATCCCATTGTTTTTGCCCGTTTTGGTGCCAACTGAAATCTATTTCAAATCCTATGGGATAGGAATCTTTGATTTCTCGAATTGCTCGTGAATGAATAATGATAAATCCATAATGTGATTTGACCCCGATAGTAAAAGGATATTTAACTGAATCTTGCCTGAAATTGGTAGCATAAATAGGACTGGCCAACAAAATCAATATGATAATAAGTATATACCTTACCACAATTACAGCTTTATGGTCGATTACCTACAAGTTACAAATTATGAAGGTCACATAAAATATCTTTTTATTTTTCCCTTATACTGAAGATTCTCTTTAGTAAAATGCTGCTTACACTAGCCCTGTAAAACCTAAAAATGCCAATGAAAGTAATCCTGCTACCAATAAGTTAATGGGTACACCTTTCATTCCTTCGGGTAAATTAGCTAATTCCAAATGCTCGCGAATACTCGAAAAAAGAATCATGGCTAATCCAAAACCCAATGAATTGGCTACGGCAAAAAAGACAGCTTTTACTAAACTTGCATCTTCTAAGCCTAAGGCCAATATAGCTACACCAAGCACGGCACAATTAGTAGTAATTAAGGGTAAGAAAACCCCTAAAGCCTGGTACAATGCAGGACTCACTTTTTTAAGCATTATTTCGACCATTTGTACCAATGAGGCAATTACCAGTATAAAACTAATAGTACGTAGGTAATGCAACTCAAAAGGAACTAATATGTAATTGTGAATCAAATAAGTAACTAAAGTAGCTATAGTCATTACAAAAAGCACAGCTCCTGTCATACCTATGGAAGTTGAAACTTTCTTTGAGACTCCTAAAAAAGGACAAATCCCTAAAAACTGAGCTAGAACAATGTTACTTACAAAAACAGCACCTATTAATATGATGATATATTCCATTTTCAGCTTTTGTTAAGGGTTAATTTATTGAAGAGTGCTGCCAGATATGCTAAGGCAATAAAAGCACCCGGAGGTAAAATAAAAAGGATAAATGTATTGGCATCTTCCGAAACGAACTTGATATCAAAAAGACTTCCATTACCCAATATCTCGCGTGTGGCTCCCAATGCTGTTAATGCTATTGTAAACCCAATACCCATACCCAAGGCATCAATAATTGAAGACACCACATTACGTTTGGAAGCAAAAGCTTCTGCTCTTCCCAGTATTAAACAATTCACTACGATTAACGGAATAAAAATCCCCAACTGTTCATATAAAAAAGGAATAAAAGCTTCTAACACCATCTCGACTATACTCACAAAAGAGGCAATGACAATAATAAAAGCGGGGATGCGAACCTTGGCAGGTATTTGAGTTTTAATTAATGATACTACAATATTTGACATCAACAGCACAAAAAGTGTGGCAATCCCCATCCCTAAACCATTATATGCCGATGAAGTTACTCCAAGTGCAGGACACATACCAAGTAGCATAACAAACACAGGGTTCTCTTTGATAATCCCTTTTATGAAATTGTTTTTTTGATCTATAGTTGTTGCCATTTGCCTACTCTTTATCTTGTAACAATGTTTCTCCTTCCTGTTGGTAAATTTCATGTGCCATCTGAACAGCCTCACCAAATGCTCGGGTTGTAATGGTTGCACCTGTAAGGCCATCAATCTGACCACCATCTTTCTTGTCACGTAAATCAAACTGTAACGGATCTACTTCCCTGAATTGTTTTAGAAATTTTTCATCCTTCATCTTGGTACCTAACCCTGGGGTTTCCTTTTGTTCCAAGACTTCAATGTTTTGAATACTGCCGTCTTCTCTAAAACCTACCATAAGTTTTACCAATCCACTAAATCCATTTTCAGACGAACCGATAATGGCAAGACCTTTCAAATTGCTATTATCATATGCCGGATACACTTCAATGCTGTCTTCTAGCTTGGCGTAAGGTACCAACACCAAATCTTCGACCGGATTATTATTGAATGCCGGAAGGACCTTTTGGAGTGCTTTTATTTTCTTTTTTAACATAGCCTTAGCTTTTGGCCCTTTGGTAATTTCGTTGACATAGCCCAATGAAATACCGGCAATAAAAGTCACCAACACCAATGACAAGATCATATTTATTAATGTAGATTCTCTCTGCTTCATTTTTTTGAGAATTTTAATTTGATTTCTGTCCCGAACCTTCTGGGTTTCAAATAGGTATTTATCAATGGAACAAATGCATTCATAATTAGGATCGCAAATGACACACCCTCAGGGTATGCACCAAACAAACGGATTACCATAGTGATTAACCCAATACCAATAGCAAATACAATCATTCCCTTATAAGTCATCGGGCTGGTTACATAATCTGTAGCCATAAAGAATGCTCCCAACATCGCTCCTCCTGTTAATACATGAAATATAGGATTCATATAAGATGCTGAATCTACAAGCCAGAAAATACCGCTTGTTATAAAAATAGAGAGCAGCATATATACAGGAATATGCCATGTGATCACTTTCCTTATTATTAAATAAATACCACCAATCAATAATGCCAATACAGACATCTCACCCATAGA
>JBDLIU010000406.1:0-4109 GCA_039714715.1 Bacteroidota bacterium | reverse complement strand
TGTACATAGCCATTCGCAGTAGTGGCATGTAATTCTCCCAGCAAATTACCGCTCCGAGTTTTCCCAGTGAAGTATCATAAACGGGTAAAGTAGAACCATTACCAAAGCCCCACACAAGTCTTTCAGAACCTGTAGGCATTAATTTCCGATGTTTACCAAGGTATCCATCCGGAGAAAAAAAGAGTATGGAGCAATAAAGTGTTCCACCGTCACGCTCGATAACGCCTATAACAAGATACACTTTGTGATCCTGAGCCGTCTCTGCAAGTATGTCAACATCGGGACCGGATACGTCCACAGAACTTGTCCAATACCGACGAAACATTTCTCGACCTTTATCTGAGCGTGAACCGACTACCGCACCAAAATCCATGCCTCTTGGATAGGCTGATATAAAAGCTTCTGGGAAGACAATAAGTTCTGCACCTTTAGCAACAGCATCCGCAGTTAGCTGTAAGGTTTTTTCAAGTGACCTCTCTCGATCGAAAAATATTGATGATGCCTGAACAACCGCTGCACGTACGGAATCTTTGACTATTGTCATTCACCCCTCCAATACGATCCTGATTTTTTCTTCTGCCGAATCTGTCTTTGTTTGACATGATGTACACTCCTTTTGGTCATATTCTACCTCGGAGTATCTCTTAATTCATGTCTTGTTTTTGTCTCACATGGTCTGACGGAAAACATGGTTCCGGATTTATTGCTCATTTCACCTCCACCACTGGGAAAACTCACCCTGCTCTCAGGACCATAAGGAGATGCACCTGAAAAATTTATGGATCTTGCTGAGCAGATAGAACTTATCACACGGTTTTTCGGCTGCCATTTCGTGGACGCGGGAAAAACAGTTACCAGCATGCCCATTGACAGTGTTCATTGGGAGGCAGATCAACACAAACGTTTCGCCCAAGCCGCGTCAGAAAAAATCCTATTGATTTTATAGATGTGACATGACGTTCATATGAGAGCATCCGCCAGTTCGGCGAAGTTCTTTACGGTTACATCGGGCACGTATGGAGTATCTTCATACGGATATCCGTAACGATCGACAAATGCCGCCCGGCGATAGACACCCGGATGCGGTTTGAATGAACCGATAAGCTCTACGGAAATAATTTTATCAAAGTCATATTGAATTCGCTTATTAACTAAATGATCGAGAAAATCAGGTTCTCCGTTCGAAAGAGCTACAAGCTTGAATTGTTGATGAAGCTTGTGAAGCCCGTCTATTACTTCCGGAAATGGAGATAAATTTTGCCAGGCGGCCATCAGCCCCTTCACTTCCTCTTCATTGTAGGAAATATTATTTAGTTTTCTGATTACCCCTAAACTTCAGTAAAAGTTACGGGTGATCGCTATATGATAACCCAGGCATGTCATAGTACCTAAAAAACTGAGGAGATTACGACATGCCGAAAAACAGTGTTCAACGTCAAAAAGGTTTGAGTTTGCACAAATTTCTCAAATTGTTTGGTACAGAAGAAACCTGTAGGGCCAAGTTGTACCAGATCCGATGGCCCAACGGGTTTACATGTCCACAATGTAACTGCACTCATTTCTATACTGTTAAAACTCGGAATTTATACCAATGTACCAACTGTAAACAGCAGTCGTCTTTGATCAGCGGCACAATCTTTGAATCTTCAAAACTTCCATTAACAACATGGTTCCTGGCCATCTACTTCATCACCCAATCCAAGGATGGCATATCAGGCCTCCATCTCAGACGCTTACTTGGTATTTCTGTTAATGCAGCCTTTCGCATGAAGCAAAAAATTCAACATGTGATGAAAAGCGCCGATGATAGGCTCCTGTTGGAGAATCTTGTCGAACTGGATGATGTCTATTGGGGCGGTAAAAAAAAAGAGGAAAACGTGGCCGCGGAGCAGCAGGAAAAACTCCTTTTCTTGCCGCAGTCTCCCATAATGACAAAGGGCATCCAGTTTACATGCGAATGAGCAAAATCAGTTCATTTACCTCCAATGAAATAAATCGTTGGTTATCAAAGCACCTGCGTGATGATTGTATTGTAACTACTGATGGTTACAGTCCATTTTCAAACATATGCGAAGTCGTTGATCATCACCATTCGATCAAAACTGAAGGAATTTATGACGATCCTGATAATAAATTCTTTCATTGGGTTAACACCATGATTGGCAATGTTAAAAGGGCTATTCACGGAACATATCATTCAGTGAGTTCTAAACATTTACCGCGCTACCTGGCTGAGTTCAGTTTTCGTTTTAACAACCGTTTTCACATGGGCTCAATGATTGACGTTCTTCTTAAACAAGCAACTCAAACAAATCCTCTTCCTCATCACAAATTGAAACTTGCTGAGGAATGGGGGTAATCAGATTTAGTTTTAATACCCAGACTAAACCACGTCTGGATGTCTCGAGATAACCACTATGGCCGAGCATCATGATAGTATCCTGGTATTGTTCAATACGCTGTCGAGCTCGCAATTGCTCCCAGAAACGTTCAGGAGAAGTGGTCGACCCTTTTGTTTTAAGGTACTCTGCAATATAAGGTGTAAGGCTCCCGCCTAAATCAAGAATTGTCCCGAACAGATCAAAGGTTAAAACTTTTACATCCTTGATTTTATTCATGTTAACCTCCTGTAAATCCGGCCAGCAAATCCAGAACATAACTGATATCATGTTTTGTGTGGCAGGCATTCATCTGGAACCTGATTGATTCATCCCCTTTTGGTACTACTGGGAAGGTCAATCCGATGGTCAGGACACCGTTGTCGTATAGATACTGCACAAGATCATTTGTTTTTTGAGTATCCCTTATCATCAGTGGAACCACCGGGTGTGGGCCGGGAATGGATTCCAATCCCAGATTTTCCAGACCATTGCGAAATTGAGTAGTCCGCTCTTTTAAATTTTGCAGTAAGGACAAGCCCTCCTCGCTGTCACAAATATCAATAGCAGCTATGGCAGCGGCACAGTCAGCCATGCTTAAAGAGTTAGTATAGATATAGGTATCTGCTTTTTGACGGACCGATTCAATTAAAGTTTGGCTGCCGACGATGAATCCGCCATTCACACCAAACGCCTTACCAAAGGTTCCAACAACAATATCCGGCCATGTATTGCAATAATCCGCTGTTCCCCGTCCAGCACTGCCATAGGCCCCAATACCATGGGAATCATCTACAACCGTGATGACCCCATCCTTGAATTTTGACTCGTATTCCCTGCAGATAGTAACAATTTCATTGATAGGTGCAAAATCCCCGCGCATACTGAAGATCCCGTCAAAGATAACCGCCACACGCTCTATTTCAGGTTTGACCTCATCTAGGCACCGCCTTAATTCCGCCATATTGTTATGCTTGTAAATCCCTTTATTTGCACTGGGAATATTGGCAATGCGCATGGCTCGGATGATACTGTTATGGTTGAGTTGATCTCCAATCCAATATGTTTTGTTATTGGAAATGCTCAAGGCCAGGCCGCAATTTGCGGTATATGCAGAGTTAAATATTTTTGCAGCAGTTTTTTTTACAAATTCAGCAATCCGTTTTTCCAACTCTACATGATGGCTGAATGTTCCGTCTATAAACCTTACAGCTCCAGGCCCGACACCAAATTCCCGGGTAGCTTTATCCGCCTCAGCCAGAAGCTTAGGATGATTGGAGAGTGAGAGGTATGAATTAGAATTCAATCGAATATACTTATGGTCGCTACCCCTTAAAAGGTATCGAGGTCCCGCCTCTCTTTCAGGTGGAATATAAGCTTCAATAATTTTTTCCGATGATTTGGCCCTGCCTTCAGAGGCCAGGCTCTTAAGTTCAGCTTCTAATGCGGTGTCAAGTCTGTCTATACTCATTGATTTTGCACCAAAAAAAATTAATCGTTGTTTTTATCCCAATTCAGAATGACTTTTCCCGACTGTCCGGAGTGCATCACTTCAAAGCCTTTTTCAAATTCAGTATAATGAAAAGAGTGAGTAATCAGCGGAGATATATCAAGACCGGTCTGGATCATACTGGTCATTTTGTACCAGGTTTCATACATTTCCCTGCCGTAAATACCCTTGATGGTCAGCATGTTGAAAACCACCTTGTTCCAATCAATCTCTGTGTGATC
>JBDLIU010000405.1:0-4122 GCA_039714715.1 Bacteroidota bacterium | reverse complement strand
TTACTACAAGTGTATGTATAGGTTATAAGAGGCATATTCATCAATTTAATGTATCAACCAAAGTTACATTTACCAACCTTTCTCAACTAGAGATTGAGTATTATGTAGATTCTTATAAACCATATGATAAAGCAGGAAGTTATGGCATTCAGGAGTGGATAGGCCATATTGGCATTAGCAAAATTGATGGTTCTTATACGAATGTGGTAGGATTGCCGGTGCATGAAACTTATAGTGCATTAATGAAATGTAATAAGGGTTGGTTTTGATTTGATATCTGGTCGTAGCGTGACGCTACGACCAGATATAGGATTTCATATAAAATCCGTATAATTACATTTACAACATTATCTAAATGAGTACTAATTCTACATTTTCGAAAGATGAACTGAAGCGTTATAGCAGACATATTCTTTTACCGGATTTTGGAAAAGAAGGTCAGACTAAGCTGAAGAAATCTAAAGTGTTAGTGGTTGGTGCAGGCGGGCTGGGAAGTCCATTGTTGTCATACTTAACCGCAGCAGGTGTTGGTACTATTGGAATAATAGATTATGATCTGGTAGAACTAAGTAACTTACAGAGACAACTCCTGTTTACAGAAAATGATATAGGAAAGCCTAAGCTACATGTAGCTGTAAAAAAATTAAAAGAGCTTAATCCTCATGTAAATTTTGTGCTTTATGACGATAAACTTACCTCTGACAATGCACTTGAGATAATAAAAGAGTATGATCTTGTTGCTGATGGTTCAGACAACTTCCCCACACGATACCTGGTAAATGATGCTTGTGTAATATTAGATAAACCCAATGTTTATGCATCCATTTATCAGTTTGAAGGACAGGTATCAGTGTTCAATTTTTTTAATAATGTTGGAGAACGGGGGCCTAATTACAGGGATTTTTATCCTACACCACCCCCACCTGACACAGTTCCTAATTGTGCGGAAGGCGGAGTTTTGGGTGTGCTGGCAGGGATAGTAGGGAGCCTGCAAGCCAACGAAGTAATTAAATTATTAACCGGAATAGGCACTACCCTAAGTGGAAAGTTATTTATAATAGATACACTCACTCTCGAATCCAGGACAATTAAGCTTCCTAAGACTACCAATGCAGAGGAGATTAGAGAACTGATTGATTACGAAGAGTTCTGCGGGATTAATAATTCTTCACCATTTGATGTAAATGAGGTTAATGTACAGGAATTTGATCAGATGCTTAAAAATGGTAATGATATTGAATTGGTTGATGTCAGAACTGAGTTTGAACATCATATAGAGAACCTGGGAGGCAAGCTAATTCCAATAGAAAACCTGGTTAATAGAATAGATGAGATCAGCAGGGATAAGAAAGTGATTGTCTATTGCAAGATCGGGGTAAGAAGTACTGAAGCTATTTTACATCTTCAAAACATTTATCAGTTTAAAAACCTTTATAATCTTACTGGTGGTATTGAAGCCTGGAAGAAAGAAATGGGAGAAGCTTTAACCTAAAAAATGGCCGCCCTGAAAGGGACGACCATTTTGTTGATTTATTATTAATATTTAGTTTACTTATCCCACCAAACACTGCCAGTAAACAAGTCTTTACCTCCTAGACTTCTTTCAACTGCTTCAGTAACATTAACAGAATTTGTTGAATATTCATCAGAAGTATAGGCTCTTCTTCTTGGGATACCTGAACTAATGGCAATAGCATTCACTCCCGGTGTTAATACGGGATAATCCAGCCTTCTCCACTCAGCCCATGCCTGTACTCCTTGAGCATATAATGCCAACCACTTCTGTGCACCTATTTTCTCCTGCCAGTTAGCCACATCATAAGCTACTTCCGGTTCTGCTAAATATGTTGCAATATCTGCAGCATCAACACCATTATACTCCATGGAAGCAGTAATGGCATCATTATAGAAAGTAGCTGCATCACCTCCAATATAGCCACGTTGCGCAGCTTCTGCTTTAATAAATAATACTTCTGCACCTGTCATTAAGATAGATGGAGCCTCTTGACCTCCATAATTATCATTTATTAGCGAAATATCATCTTCACTATTCGCAGGGATTCCAACTTCAAGCCCCACGTAAGTACCGGTATTCACTGCAACATTTACATAAGTAGATATCCTTGGATCATTAAGCAAAATCATATAATCAAGCATGGTGTTGGAAGGCACATGATAATCGCCACCACCTCGGATTATATTATCATAATATATAGGATTTGATTCATCTTGAGTAAGAAAATGAGTGAAGTGTGCATAGTCTGATGAAGTTGAGAATGCGTTGGCAAAATCAGCATCATTAATCAGAGCATTAGCTTTAGTGTCATCAACTTCTGATAGGCGCATTGCAATCCTTAATCTTAGTGATGCTGCAAAGGCTTTCCATTTGGTCATGTTTCCATTGAAAATAAGATCTCCTTGAAGAGGAACTTCCGGACTGATAGTGATTAGGTCAATCGCATTTTCCAATTGAGTAATTAAATCATCATAAATTTGTTCCTGCGTATCATATTTTGGCGTAATAATATCTTCACGCCCCCTTAAAGCTTCGGAGTAAGGTATCTCGCCCCAGATGTCAGTCATATTGTGAAATACCCATGCCTTTAGAATATTAGCAACAGCAATTTGATTATTGTTGTCACCATATTTCAATACATCTCCTTTAGAGAAGTCACTTTCATTAAGTCTAACAATCTCTGTTAAGTCAAACAAACCAGATCTATACATACCTGTAAAGCTTGAAATCCCTGTTTCATCGTAATTTGACTTTTCAACATACTCCAGTTGAGTAAAATGTTGCACATATTGAGATCCCAGTTGCGCAAGCTCACCATTCATATTATACACCAAATTTGCTTGTGCTTGTTTCAATAAACCCGATGTAGGCACTACAGTTGGCTTATTGGGGTCGTAGTTCATTTCTTCAAATTGAGAACAAGATGCCATGATAGATATGACTAGCATCAATGACCAGTGTTTATAATTAAGTAATTTCATGATTTCTAAATTTAGAATTTAAAATTGATATTAAAACCAATTGATCGCGTTGAAGGCAAAGAACCTCCCTCAATACCCTGAACATTAGAAATTGTGTTGACTGCTTCTGGATCAAAACCAACAGTATTGGCATATAACAATGCAAGGTTACGACCTACAACTGAAATTGATACCGCTTGTGATTTAAGTTTTGATGAAATTGATAATGGTAATGTATACCCAATCTTTACCTCTCTCAATTTAATGAAGCTGGCATCATACATATACTCTTCAGCAAAATCTCTTTGATTCCTGAAATATAACCTTGCATCAACATATACATCGTTTGGAGTACCATCAGAAAAAACACCATCAGACCTTATTCCTCCGCCATCAGCTATATTATCCCGGAATGGGTTTCCAAGGTCATTTAAACCAACAGTCTCAGGCATTTGGCCACTGGCAGTTGCCCAGAGGTTAGCGCTTGAATAAATAAGGCCTCCTTTTTGAAAATCAACCAAGGCACTCAAGGTAATTCCTTTAAAGTTGAAAGTGTTCATCACTCCACCGTTAAAGTCAGGTAAAATGCTGCCTACTTTTTCAGGCTTTCCTGATACTTCAAAGAAACCATCATTATCTACAATCTTATTTCCATCGTCATCGTATAAATATCCTTGTTTTGAATATAACACACCATAGTCACCACCTACGTTAGACTTAATAAAAGCATATTTTGATGACGCACCAGATAGTTCATAGTCAACCAGATCTCCATATAAAGAATTTAATTTAGTATTATATGAAGAGTA
Source organism: Bacteroidota bacterium (assembly GCA_039714715.1). Classification (GTDB taxonomy): domain Bacteria; phylum Bacteroidota; class Bacteroidia; order Cytophagales; family Cyclobacteriaceae; genus S012-113. Next base: position 337 of record JBDLIU010000405.1, on the reverse strand, counting down.
ATTCATTGAGATATCCCATGAGAAATCATCTGTTTTCACCGGAATAGCAAAGAGCATTGCCTCAAACCCCGTATTTTGAAGTTCCCCGGTATTAATTATCACTCGCGAATAACCGGAGGTTGAAGATACATCTAAAGCAATTATTTGATCATATGCTTTTCTATTAAAATAGGTGAGTTGCATACCTACTCTCCCTTTAAGAAATGCTGTTTCTACACCAAACTCCAGTTCTTCTGTTGTTTCATTTTTAAGTGTAGGATTATTCCGTGTATTACTAACAGTGAATGTTTTCTCATTGTTAAATGAAGAAACATTATATGCATCATACAATCTGTAT
>JBDLIU010000404.1:0-4126 GCA_039714715.1 Bacteroidota bacterium | reverse complement strand
AGAACTGAAAATGGGTTCCTGTACATGAAGTTGGATGACAACACTAAATTTTTTACCAACTTCAACATTGTTAAAAAACCAGAAATAACCAAACTCTCCATTCTTAGAACAGCAAAAGACTGGACCAGTTCATCAATTGTTCATCCAGGAGAAACAATCGAATTGAAACTTGAAGGCACAGGTCTTAATACTTCAACAATTAAGTTCAGCGATGGAAAGTATATAGCAGATGTAGATACCTCCAGAATAAGTGAGAATGTACAATACAGTACCCTCACGATTCCAACAGACGTAAAAGAAAAAAGTATTCCTATTACACTGAATGGAAATAATACTGCTTATGAGTTGCTGGTAAAAGAATATGAAAGACCGCGACCCCTTGATTTTGTTACGGTAAAATATGGTGACGGCCCAAAAACAATTAATGGTGACGCATTCCTGCAACCCGCACTATTCAAAGGAGAAATAGGAAATGTGGTAATACTGTTTAATGAAGACATCATTGATGGCGCGGAGCAGTTTTATGGCACACAGTATCTCGAAGTTGAAATCAGATATTGGGATAAAAACAAAAAACTGATTGAATCCAGGCAAATTGAAGATATAAAGATCGTTCCCAGCGAAAATTCTATCCGACACGATGGATACAGTATGTCTAATGCCTCCAATCCTCGGATTAGCTTCAATGATATCATGGTAAATAAAACGTTTGAGTTGAAACCATGGACAAGAATGGAGATTGTAGTAAGACATAATAAGTCAAAATATGGTGGGATTGGTTACTCACAACGTATTCAGATTTATCGAAGTGAAGATTTTACGCTTAGTGTTGAGGTTTCCTTCCCTGCCGGTTTGCTGGCTAAACGGTTGGACACACCAGGAGTTGGTAATCTAACTGGCCTAAGTATTGCTTCAATGGCACAAATAAGTTTTTATAAAAAAGGAGAAATAAACAAGCTTAATCCGCTTAGTGTTGGTATTGGTTTTATTATGATGAATGCCTTCAATAGTATTGCCTCAACCGAGGATACCAGTGATATAGGGATGGTTTCACTATTAAGGTTTCAACCTCTCCGAGCCGAATCAAAAGTTAATTTCCCGATCTATGCCGGTTTTGGTTATCTATTTAAAGCAGAAACCACTTTTCTTCTTATTGGACCTGGAATTAGATTTAACTTTTAATATGTGGATAGGTACTGCTACTTACACATAAATTTTAAAACTATTTTTTTTGTCATTAGTTTCTAAACAAGTTTCAATGGTCTAAATTTGCGCTAATTTGTACCAAGCTCAAAACGTTAAGCCTTAACCCAAAATGCCCAAAGACAAAAGTATTAAATCGGTTCTGATCATTGGAAGCGGACCCATCATCATCGGACAAGCCTGTGAATTCGACTATTCAGGCTCTCAAGCAGCAAGATCATTAAGAGAAGAAGGGATTGAGGTTACCCTTATTAATTCAAATCCGGCAACTATTATGACGGATACGGTAACTGCTGATAATATTTATCTGAAACCGCTTACTAAAAAGTATATTATAGAAATTCTTAAAAAGCATGAGATTGATGCTGTTTTGCCAACTATGGGTGGACAAACAGCATTGAACTTAGCTATTGAATGCCAGACAGCGGGTATCTGGGATATTTTTGATGTTAAAATAATTGGTGTTGATATCGATGCCATCGAAACTACGGAAGACCGGGAGAAATTCAGGCTTAAAATGCATGAGCTGAATGTTAATGTATGTGAAGGTAAAACAGCCACCTCCTTTCTTCAAGGTAAAGAAATAGCACAGAATATTGGATTCCCACTGGTAATCAGACCCTCTTTTACTTTAGGAGGTACCGGTGGTGGTTTTGTTCATGAAGAGGCAGATTTTGAAAACGCTCTCTCCAACGGACTGCATGCTTCACCTATTCATGAGGTACTGATAGAAAAAAGTATACTTGGCTGGAAAGAATATGAACTTGAACTTCTAAGAGACAGTAATGGTAATGTGATTATTATTTGTTCGATCGAGAACTTCGATCCAATGGGTATCCATACCGGAGATTCTGTCACTGTTGCCCCAGCCATGACCTTACCCGATACCGTGTACCAAAATATGCGAAATCTTGCCATTAAGATGATGGATGGCATTGGTAAGTTTGCCGGTGGATGTAATGTTCAGTTTGCCGTTGATCCTGATACTGACGATATTATTGCTATTGAGATTAACCCAAGGGTATCGCGTTCGTCTGCGCTGGCATCGAAAGCAACTGGTTATCCTATTGCAAAAATTGCAGCCAAACTGGCCATTGGTTACAACCTGGATGAGCTGAGCAATCAGATTACCAAAACAACCTCTGCATACTTTGAGCCGGCACTTGATTACGTAATAGTAAAAATACCTCGATGGAACTTCGACAAGTTCGAAGGTTCTGACCGCCATTTAGGGTTGCAGATGAAATCTGTGGGAGAGGTAATGGGTATTGGCCGCAACTTCCAGGAAGCATTGCAAAAAGCAGCTCAATCCCTTGAAATAAATAGAAATGGTCTTGGAGCCGATGGTAAGGAGCTTAAAAAACAACAAGCAATTCTGGAAAGCCTTGAGAATCCAAGCTGGAACCGCTTATTTCATATTTATGATGCTTTCAAACTGGGTATTTCTCTTTCCACAATTCAGAATCTAACAAAAATCGACAGGTGGTTTCTTACTCAGATTGAAGAGCTGGTGGTTCTGGAAGGTGAAATTGAGCAGTATGATCTTGAGACAATACCATTGAATCTTCTTAAAACTGCTAAAGAAAAAGGCTATGCCGACAGGCAACTTGGGCACCTGCTGGGTTGTCTGGAGTCTGAAGTTTATAAGAAAAGAAAAGAGCTCGGTCTCGAAAGAGTTTTTAAAATGGTGGATACCTGTGCTGCTGAATTTGAAGCAGGCACCCCCTATTACTACTCTGCCTATGATAAGGAAAATGAATCGGTTAGCTCTGATAAGAAAAAGATTGTTGTATTAGGATCCGGGCCTAACCGAATAGGCCAGGGTATTGAATTCGATTACTCTTGTGTACATGGTGTATTAGCTGCCAAGGAAAGTGGTTATGAAACTATTATGATCAACTGTAACCCTGAAACGGTATCTACAGATTTTGATGTAGCTGATAAGCTCTATTTTGAACCTGTTTTCTGGGAACATATCTATAGTATTATTGAGCATGAAAAACCCGAAGGTGTAATAGTTCAACTTGGGGGGCAAACAGCACTGAAACTTGCTGAAAAGCTTGAAAAAAATGGAGTGAAAGTTATGGGAACTTCATTTAGTGCGCTGGATTTGGCCGAAGATAGGGGAAGTTTCTCATCCTTGCTTAAAGAACTTGATATCCCATATCCTGAATTTGGAGTGGCAATGGATGCTGAAGAGGCTATTGAGCAGTCAAAACATATTGGATTCCCATTGTTAGTGCGCCCTTCGTATGTATTAGGTGGACAAAGTATGAAAATTGTTATCAATGAAAAAGAGCTTGAAGAGCATATCGTTGATATCATGAAGAAAATCCCGGGTAACAAAGTATTGCTCGATCATTTTCTTGAAAATGCCATTGAAGCAGAAGCCGATGCTATTTGTGATGGAGAAGATGTGTATATCATTGGTATTATGCAGCACATTGAACCTGCGGGTATCCACTCTGGAGACTCATACGCAGTATTACCCCCTTATAACCTTGGGGATTTTGTAATACAGCAAATAGAAGCATTTACTAAAAAGATTGCCATAGCGCTTAAAACTGTGGGGCTTATCAATATTCAGTTTGCCATTAAAAACGACAAAGTTTATATCATTGAGGCTAACCCAAGAGCATCACGTACCGTTCCTTTTATATGTAAGGCCTACCAGGAACCTTATGTAAACTATGCAACCAAGGTGATGTTGGGTGAATTAAAACTGAAGGACATTGAATTCAAACCAGTGAAACAAGGGTACGCCATAAAAGAGCCTGTCTTCTCATTCAACAAGTTCCCTAATGTAAATAAGACGTTAGGTCCTGAGATGAAATCGACAGGAGAATCAATTTATTTCATTGATGACCTGATGGATGATTACTTCCTTAATGTTTATTCTGAAAGAAATCTTTACCTGAGTAAA
>JBDLIU010000403.1:0-4132 GCA_039714715.1 Bacteroidota bacterium | reverse complement strand
GAAGCATTAAAGTTTATGTTACCAGGGAAAGCACTGTAGATAGTGCCCTTAAACTATTTATTGAAAGCGAGCTGGATAATAATCCGGATGATTGTTGTAGCCATTGATTCGGTAAGTTTATTTATTCTGCTAATTGTTCTGAATTTGTAGTTTTAGCATCCCTCTAATTAACTCTAATAAAATTTGAGTATTCTATTTTCATTTGATGTAGCTGAACAACAAGCACAACTAAAAAAGGTATTTGTAATCAATATGATAAAACATTAAACTATTCACATATTGTTTTTATAATATTCTTTCATCAAGTTTATCTTTTACTCAAACCCGGATTATGTATTAGAATTTCATGATGAGAACCTAAAGAGTAAAGAATCAGGGTGTTTTATTGATTTTAGCATAGCACCACTATGGTGAAATCAAAAAATTTAGCGTAGTGACTGATTCAAAGCTATTTAGGGTCGGAATCCCTACCTGCCTGGCAAGGCATGGATGTCAAATGCATATTCCGGCTTTGTTACGTCCTAAAAAAAGCTTACAGGTTAACGATTTAAATCCTGTTATTAGTTTACAATATTGTAGAAGTTCTTAAAATTTCTCAGGTGACATTACTGGTAACCAGTTTATTAGAATGTAATTCAAGAAATGTTGTTTAAAAAGGTTAACTTTAGACTCATCAGATTATTAGTGTGTATCTAAACTTATTAATATTATTCATTTATGAGTATTAACAGACGTAATTTTATTAAAACCGGTGCTGCAGCGGCTGCTGGCACCATGCTCCTGCCACCATTCCTGCAATCGTGCGAGGGTGATCAAATCTCTGCAAATGTGAATAGCTATTTAAACCATTTTGAGGTTTCGGCCGAATTGCTGAAGAAAGTGATTGCTGAAGCAATGTCGAAAGGAGGCAGTTATGCTGACTTGTTTTTTGAACACAAGATCTCCAATTCCCTAGGACTTCAAGATGGCAAAGTGAACCGTGCCTATTCAAATGTTGATTACGGAGTTGGAATTCGTGTGCTGAAAGGTGACCAGACAGGTTTTGCCTATTCCGAGAGTGTTGAGACCAAAGCAATGCTAAATGCCGCCCGTATGGCAGCCAATATTGCCGACAGTCCTAAAGAATTCAAACAGGATGAAATTTTTGAAAAACTGCCAGCCAATTACTACCAGATCTCAAAGAAATGGGAAGATATTTCGGTTGAAGACAGGGTGCCGTTTGTACAGAAGTTAAATGATAAGGTATTTGACCTGGATGAAAAAGTGATAAAGGTAAACGCCTTCCTAAATGATGAGTCAAGCTATGTTTTATTCTATAATTCAGAAGGCAGGCTCAGCTATGATTACCGACCTATGGTAAACTTTGGAGTTGTATGTATTATGCAACGTGGGGAACAGATAGAGAACAGCTATGTTTCACGCTCATTCCGCAAAGGATTTGAATGGCTAGATGAGAACCTGGTGGATAAGCTGGCAAATGAGGCAGTAGAACAAACCAATATTTTATTTGATGCAACCAAACCCAAAGCCGGGGAAATGCCTGTTATATTGGGTGCCGGTGGGTCAGGTATTTTGCTGCACGAGGCAATAGGTCATACTTTTGAAGCTGACTTTAACAGGAAAGGTACCTCAATATTCAGTGACAAATTGGGTAAAAAGGTTGCCGAGGATTTTATTAATATTATTGATGATGGAACCCTTCAAAATAACAGGGGAGCCATAAACATTGATGACGAGGGTAATGAAGTCCAGAAAACCTACCTTGTGAAAAATGGAATATTGAACAGTTACATTCATGATCGAATTAGTGCAAACTTCTATGGGGTGGAACCAACCGGTAATGGACGTAGGCAAGATTTTAGGAACATTCCAATACCGCGAATGAGATCTACCTATATGGAACCAGGACCTCATACCCGGGAGGAAATGTTTGCAAACGTCAACTATGGTGTTTATGTTGATAAATTCAGCAACGGACAGGTTAACATTGGTGCTGGAGACTTTACATTTTTTGTTAAGTCAGGTTATCTCATTGAAAACGGAAAGCTAACCGACCCTATCAAGGATATAAATATTATCGGTAATGGGCCACAGGCTCTTGCCGACATTTCGATGGCAGCCAACGACTACAAAGTAGATGATGGTACATGGACGTGTGGAAAAGATGGGCAAGGAGTTCCGGTAACAGTGGGGCTTCCATCTGTGCTGGTGAAAAAACTGACAGTTGGCGGGGTGAGTTAATAAACCTGATCTATTTAGTTGATTACAAATACTGAAAATTTAAAATCATGACCAAAGAGGAAAAATATAAATTAGCCAGATGGGCAGTACAGTATGCTCTTGACAATGGAGCCCAACAGGCAAAGGTTAGTATCTATGAAAGCCAGAACAGCAGTGTAGATGTAAGGGAAGAGAAGATTGACAAACTGGAGCAGTCAACACAAAGCGGTTTGAGTATACACCTTTTCGTAGATAAAAAATATTCTGCCCATTCAACTAACAGGCTCAACAATAAAGAAGAGCTTAAGAAATTCATAGAAGGAGCTATTGCAGGTACAAGGTTCCTGGCTGAAGACGAATACAGAAGTTTGCCGGAACCGGAATTGTATTTTGGAGGAGAAAGTAAAGATCTGAAAACTTTTGATCCCGACTTCCTGTCGATTGATCCTCAGGATAAGATCAAAGCTGCTTTTGCAGTTGAGAAAGAAGTGCTTGGAAAAGATGAAAGGATAATATCGGTAACAGCCAGTTATTATGATGGGATGAGTAACAGCGTTTTGGTAACCAGCAATGGCTTTGAGGGAGATACGGCCCGTACATATTACGGTTTAAATGCTGCAGTATCGGTTGATGGCGGAGATGCACGCCCTGAATCATACTGGGGTGAAAGTGCTATCTTCTTTCAAAATCTTGAAAAGGAGGGAATAGGTGAAACAGCACTAAAGAGAGGGCTGAATAAGGTTGGACAGGAAAAGATCGAATCGGCTATAATGCCAATGATCATTGAGAATAGGCTTGCAAGAAGATGTCTGGGACCACTTGTGTCAGCTCTTAATGGTTCTGCCATACAGCAGAAAAATTCATTCCTGATAAATAAGCTAGGAGAGAAGATAGGCTCAGATATGCTAACTATCATTGATGACCCTTATATCGTTTCAGGTAGGGGCTCAAGGATGTTTGACAGCGAAGGCCTTGCACTTAAGAAGAGGCCGATAATAGAAAAGGGTATATTGAAAAGCTACTATATCGACACATATTACGGGAAAAAACTGGGAATGGAACCAACATCAGGAAACACAACTAACCTTGTATTGACTCCCGGAAGTAGGGGCCTTGAAGAAATGATATCATCAGTTGACAGGGGAATTTATGTTACAGGTTTCAATGGAGGCAATACCAATGGCTCTACAGGTGATTTTTCATATGGTATTGAAGGATTCCTTGTTGAAAAAGGCAAGATAGTCAAACCTGTCTCGGAAATGAACATCACAGGAAACATGAAAGATCTGTTTATGAACCTTGTGGAGACAGGCAATGATGTCTATGACAGATCATCATGGCGATTGCCATCACTGATGTTCAAAGATGTTGGCTTTAGTGGTAAATAACTCCGTTTTATTTATCCAGATATGACCTATCAAACCTCTTATTAAAAGGTCCGTACTTTATAATAAGGTTATCTTGTAGTGGGCCTACGTGTCAGAAGATAACTTCTGACACCACAACCGGGTGTTTTATTGAGATTGTAGCAACGACTTTTGTCATCCCTTACACCTTAATCCCCATCTGGCGCATTAGCTCCGAGGCATTAAAACTCTGGCAAATGCCTTCCCTGATTTTGTAATCGAATGTAATCTGGCCATTATCTATAGTACTCTCAAAGCTGAAGTTAGTAACATCTTTCTGCTCTTTTGCCAGCTCACCCAAAGCCAGATCATGTGTAGAAACAAAACCTGCCACATTTAATGCTATCAACTGCTTAATTAAAGCAACTGCCCCTTTGTGCCGATCAGCAGAATTGGTGCCTTTTAAGATTTCATCGAGAAAATATAAAACTGGCGTTCCTTCCTTTACCAGATTAAGAAGCTGTTTTATTCTAGACAACTCAGCATAGAACGAGGAGATACTCTCA
>JBDLIU010000402.1:0-4141 GCA_039714715.1 Bacteroidota bacterium | reverse complement strand
AACTGATGGTGAGCTATATTATAAAAGCTTTATTGGAAGAGATGAGATGCCTAATTTCGAAAAGAAAATTGATGACGAAGAAGACAGGTGGATGGTGGTGAATTACATGCGTATGCTCGCTGAATAGTTATCAGAACAGATAGTTTAAGAACAAAAACGATGAGCAACCTTGAGTAATCAGGGTTGCTTTTTTTGTTAAGTTGGCACTCTTAAACTATTTATCTAAATAGAACTCTCTTTTATGATTTCCGCATCTTCAATCAGAATCTCATAAAAATATCCTGCACCAATATCCTTATTTAAAGCAACTTTACCTTCAATTATTATTACCTCACCCACCGATGTAACATCATCAGTGGTTACTGTGATGTCAGTTTCTGGTCCCTGATCCTGAATATGTATCCAATTCTTTCCCATAATGCCGGAGTTATATTTAACAACCAAACCCCTCAGCTTAACTGTTTTTCCATCATATTCATTTTTGTTTTCCAACAACTCCTTAATAGAAATACCTCCGTCAGGTGTTGATATATCAACATCGGTTTCAATCTTGGTATGCGTAGTAATAGTATTAGAAATTTGAACTCCTTCAAGGAAAAATATTGATTCAAAGACCCTGTCCAGTTCTTTACTCTTAAAATTTAACATTTCGTCTCCTCCCTGGTAATAGTACACTTCTCCCTCTTTAGCCCCCGGCATTTTTGGAATTGCAAACCATCTACTTTCACCACTCTCAATCCCTCTCAGGTAGGTGTATCCTGAGGTATGAATAACTTCCTCAACCGTTATTTTATGAAGTCCTGCTTCTGTAGTAGTTGTGTCCTGCTTTGTATTACACCCAATTAATATGGCCAGAAATAAAATAGTAATAATGGTTCTCATTTTAGTTTTGTTTTTGTTGTTGTTTGATAGAATTCAGGTTCAACAAAATAAGTATTTATCAGGCACATATTCTATGACCTATATCAATCGATAACAATGGCACTAACTTAATAGATTTTTTATTGTTTTTAACGATTACGCTATTTGATATTGCCAGGATGTTTTACAGGGGCACTAGCCATTCGTTTTCGCACCAAATTTTCGATAGGTAAGATTAACAAGGCAACAAATGCCTGGATAAAGAAATTAATTACTGGAGAATCAACTGTACCAAATTTAATCTCTGCCATGGTCTGGAAAAATTCTACAATAAGAATGATCGTGAGGAATCCTAACAACCGACTAAAGAAGCTGAATTTTCCTTTACCTCTGTTAAGATAAAAGGAAAGGAACAGCAATGCGCTAAAAAAGAGTACTTCAGACACATAAAACCAGGGTTGTTTCCAATAGGGAGGAACTATTGTAAAACCAAATGGTTTGGCCTCCACAATCTGCCCCAATGAGTTCCTGTAACGGGCTTCCAGGGTGTAGGTACCCGGAGGAAGAAACTGATAAGAAATAACATTGTTAGCAGAAGACCACTTAGACCAATTGGCAAATTTTGTGTTAGAACTTGAGAGCCGGAATTGATATTCTTTCCTGTAAATGCCAGAATAATCGGGAGAGGCAAATTCGAAAGTTAATGAGCTCCCTTTCTGTTCGACCTCCAGATCTAATTTATCCAGAATATTATTCTCATTATTTCTTATTTCCTTGAGGTAAATGTTTTCCAGTGCAGATAATTCGTTTAGCTTTTCTGTATCCATTCGAAAAAGCTCATTCGAAGCAGTTACTACCCAGTAATATCCTTTATTATCACTGGCAATAAAATGTGGATCCTTAAACAGGTTCAAAAAGTTTAATGACTCTTTAATATTATTATTCTTGCCATACCAATTCGAGCCTGTTTTTAAAAGAAGTTCTCCCTTGTGTCCCAGAACATATTTTTGAGGTAATCCTATTGCCTCCTGAATATAGTCCTGCCTTCTAATACCCAAATCCTCATAGGCATAATAACCCGAAGAGTTAATAAATAAGATCTTATCTTCAAAATTAACAGAATAGACTCGTTCAAAATATGGATTCACTATTTTGTAAACTTCTACATCCTGCAATTCCTTCCTTTCAAGCTGCAATCTATACAATGAATCTGTTCCACATAACCAAATATTTTCTTCCGGATCTAATGTTACCTGGTAGATATAATCTTGTAATCCTTTCAATAGCTTGGTTTCGCCCCAGGCTCCTTGATATTCGGTAAGCACCTTAATTTCATCGTCAAGCGAACTTATGAATAACAAATTCTCTCCATCAAGACCGTACATATTCAGCACAGGAACCTCATTAACTTCAATAGCAGTATCCCCATCCACCCTGTAAACACCATGAACAGTTCCTACCAATAGTTGATTGTTATAATCAATAATCTGTACGGCTTTCGAATTAATTCCTTTTATCTTTTCATATTCATAATTACTTGCCAGAACTTCATTAACAATTCTTTTTTTATAGACATACTTGTATGTGGGTGTAACTTCTTTAACATCTTTTTTCTTTTTAGATTTCCTGAATAAGCCCCTTCTCTCCTCTACTTCCTCTTCCTGTTCAGTATCAATCCTTACTCTCACTCTGTTATATTTTACATATGATCTGACTTGAGGCTTTTCGTTTAATCGGTACACTCCCAGGGAGGTTCCTATGTATAATTGGTTTTTATAAAAAATTACATTTACTAAACTTCCCTTCAAACCAGGATAATGATCAAATCTTCTTAGCGGCAGCTCTGGTGAAATTACGCTAAATCCATAGGGATGAATAGCCCATATGCTTCCCTTTTTATCAGCATAAATCTTAGTTATTTCATTATCTGGAATACCTGTATTATAATTTATAATCTGGTCTGTTTTACCCGTTTTTGCATTGACAAAAACTACCCCTCCAGACATTGTACTTATAGCAATCAGTGAATCTGATGCCCAGATGATTTCAGTAATAGTATGCTCACCAACAAATGTCTTATCTTCAAAATCGAGTTTTCTTATTTCTTCTTCTTGTTTAACGAATATGTTATTTGAATCAGAAAGATATAATACCGACCCATTAGGTGACTTCCTTAAAAAATAACCTGTTTCCTGAATATCGATATCGGGTTTTACCAATGACTCACCTATTACTTTCTTTATTCCTTCATCCGCTGTTGTAACATAGAGATTATTATTATATACTACCAAATCCAACAATTCAGATTCGTTTGTAAGTACCGTATCAACTTTGTTTGATTGTGTCTTATAAAAAGTATATAAGGTGTGTTCATCAATGTAGAAAATCCAATCTCCCAGGTATGTGCTTCTTATAATATTTCGATGCAATGAATCTATACAGACATACTTATGTTCTCCTGTAGAAGTCTGGCTTATTCTGCCAAATCCCTCGCGCCCACCAACATAGAGAATGTCGTCTTTTAATGTCATTGTAAAGACAGAAAATGGAATAGGTGTTAGCCACCAATCGTTACCATCGTAATTAAGAACACCCTGTCTGTTGGCAAAGTGCATTACCCCTTGTTTATCCTGTATAGCCTCGTAATTAGAATTATCAAAGTTATATTCAGCAGGATTATAATTTGTGGTAAAATAAGTGCCCGATTGTGCCAAAGACTTGCCCGAAATATCAAGTATCACAAGGATAATTGCAATTATCCAATATAGTTGTGGTTTTGGTGCCATCTAGCAGGCTAATTTAAGAAAATCATGCAACTTTTAACTGATATTGCTCCACTTAATGCTGGAAGCTTGCAAAGTTTCAAGTTTAGACTTTAATTGCCTGTTTCCTTGTAATTCAAGATTAGGGTCTACTAACAATATTTCATTTGCTTTTTCTCTGGCAAGTTGCAATATGGCACCATCTTTTGCCAGGTCCGAAATCTTAAGATCGAGCACTCCCGATTGTTGGGTGCCCATCAGGTCTCCGGGGCCGCGTAGTTTCAAGTCGGTATCGGCTATTTCGAAGCCGTTGTTTGTTCGCACCATGGTTTCGATTCTTGTTCGGGCATCGGCAGAAAGTTTGAAACTACTCATCAGTACGCAGTACGATTGGTCGGCCCCACGGCCGACCCGGCCCCGGAGCTGATGCAGCTGTGCCAGGCCAAACCGTTCTGCATTTTCTATGATCATTACCGATGCATTGGGCACATCAACTCCTACTTCAATCACGGTGGTAG
>JBDLIU010000401.1:0-4146 GCA_039714715.1 Bacteroidota bacterium | reverse complement strand
CTGTTTCAAGGCTTTCCAGCATTTGATAAATTGCTATTGCTTGATGAGCTTCTCGCGCAGGTGTTTTTCTTGTCGATTTCAAAAATGCATGAATAATTTTTAAATCCCCGTCTTTGGATTTAGCAAAAAGCACTCTTGCTGATTCTTTACCATTATCCACTCTAAGCTTATAAATAGTGCCTTTATATTTCCATATTTTAGAATTTAAAGTTTTAAGTTGTTTACCATGATAAACATCGCCATGCTGCACATAAGATTGAAACTTATTATATATATTATTACATAAACCTTCTGTTATACCGTCGAAAAACGAATATAAAGGGCTGGTCATTTTATTTTTTTTAACTAAAAATACATTCATAAACTCACAACAAAAAAATTAATTTCATTTTGAATAGATTCTGCGTCCAGGGTTCACTTCTAAGCATTGCTATGTGTATTTATCACCAGGTTTAGCGGCTTCTAACCAATTTAGAAAATGAATTTCATATTCGCTTCCTTCAATAGGAGCCCAGGGTGCAAAATCACTCTCTTGCGTAGGTGTATATGGTCCTTCTTTTACTTCTAAAATGATTGCGTCTTCAGTAAGTGGGAACACGGTATGCCAGGTATTTGGTTCCAGCTCAATTCCATTTAATGTCTCTCCCTGGTTTAGTGTTAGCGTTTCTAATATTGTTCCTTCTGCATTGAACATTATTAAGCCCACTGCTCCTCTTAGAGACAGTATTAATTCCCATTTATTTCTTTTAGGGTGATGATGGGGACGAACATAGGTTCCTTTTTTAAGAGCAATACACAATCGCTGAACAGGTTCATCTAGTTCTTTATGCAAATTGTAATGGCTACGTTTTCTAGGGCTTTCGCTTGCCTGAATAAGTAGTTTATCAAAAATATTATTATCGAGTTTTAAATTCATATACGTATTCTTTATAAACGATACAAAACGCTTCTACATCCAGAAGACAGAAATGAAGTGCTTGGCTCAAGCAAATTTCATACATCTTCTTCAAATTTACTATATTAACCTAATTATGTTAAGGTGACTAATTAACCACATCTAGTTAGCTTCAAAGTGTTACTAAGAATTCTCTTTAAGTACTATTTGTTTTCGATCTATTACGATCATCATTCCATTTTGGAACCTATTCTTGCCTAAACAAAACAAAACAAAACAAAATAAAATAAATGTAGTATTTGAAGAAAGTAACTTAACTGATTTAAAAGAAATTGATTGGCAAACAATCGACTGGCAAAAAGAATTAAAAAATAATGTGAATTCTATTGATAGTTTAAAAAACTATATAGAACTCACGGACAATCAAGAAAAAGTGCTCAGAGAAGTTGTCGATGAGCATCCGATGAATATTCCCCGATATTATCTGAGCTTAATTAATCCAGAAGATCCAAATGATCCCATAAGGAAATTAGCCCTGCCCAATGAAGATGAATTGGTTATTGCCGGCGCGATGGGGGAAACGACACAAGACCCATATGGTGACGACAAACACAACAAAGGTAATGGGATATTACATAAATACCCTTATTCCGCACTCGTCGTAGCAACCGATTACTGCTCCATGTATTGCCGCCACTGTTTCCGAAAGGCGATAGTGGGTCTGCCAAATGATAAAACCGTCGAAAACTTTCAGAGAGCTGCTGAATACATACGCGAGCATAAAGAGATTACCAATGTTATTATCTCAGGTGGTGATCCTTTACTGATTGGAACCAAGCGTATCATCAAGATGCTTGAGTGTTTGATTGATATCGACCACATCAATTATGTACGCATCGGTACACGTACACCGGTTGTCTATCCTATGCGATTCTTCGATGATGAACTTCTTGATTACCTGAAAGAGTTTAATAAGAAAAAAACACTCTATCTTCCAACACATTTTAACCATATTAATGAAATATCCGAAGATGCTCGTAAAGCGGTGTTAAAAATACGAGAAGCGGGTATCACAGTAAATAATCAGGCCGTATTACTAAAAGGGGTTAATGATACTGCAGATGATATTGAAAACCTGATGAACGGTCTGGTCAAGATTGGAGTAAATCCATATTACCTGTATCAATGTATGCCTGTCTCTAGAGTGAGACATCACTTCCAGGTTCCACTTAAACAGGGGATCGATATGGTTGATAAGGCGAAAGAACGTCTGGATGGTTATGCTAAACGCTTTAAGTTTATCATGGGTCATGATATCGGCAAGATCGAAATAATCGGCCGAATCGATGATAAACTGATTCTAAAACATATTCACTCAAGACCAGAGGAGCCAGAAATGGCCAGTAAGATGAAAATAATGAAACTCGATGATAACGCAGGCTGGTTGGATGATATGGAAGAAATCGAATTATAGGACTTTACACATAACACTTGTCGTGAACATTAGCTTATCCACTACAATTTATTGGCTTTCCCTTTTTAATAAAGTCTCTGGGAGACCAAAAATCCATTCAATTATGCGTTCCAAATAGCTGATATTAACAACTTAACTTGGAATAAAGCATCCTATTTTAAGCAGTTAGTGTGTGTTTAAGCGATTTAGACAAATGCTAACTTGTCTCTTATGGGTGAAACTGAGACATCTCGATGACCTCAATATTCATGCAGTAAAGCTTTAGGCAACAGCTGCTATATGGAAACTTAACGATTGATCTAAAAAATCACCAATGGCTGCAATACGCCCTTATGTGTAGCTTAACATAAACGCCCTTTGCGACTGAATAAGGAATCCCTAATTATTCCGAAAAGGTAATGAAAGCGTTTCACTTATAACTCTTTACCCAAGACATATTTTATTTAAACGTAACCAAATTTTTAGCAAGCCAACCAAGGATAAATCATCTATATTTATATCAGATAATTTGTATTTTTAAGCAATTCGATTAAAAAATAAAATGACTACAATTCGTAGTGAACAGTCTTTTTTTAGACAATTCCTGAACAAGAAATATATCAGCTAATGTACTGAGTGACTATTTTGAAAATTCCTAAAACCCACATTTTCTTGGGTCTAAAATAGCTGCTTTTTGAATAAAAATTCAATCTTTAAAAAGTCCGCCAATGGTCCTCGGGACGTTATCAGCGGTTCATAGTATCGAAGAGCCATGTAAATTAACAGCAAAGTGGACAACGTATGGTACCCTACTACCATAGTTTGGCCATTTCGGACAAACTATACTCGCATGACTATACAAACACTTAAAAAAAGGGGCTGGAATATATCATTCTGCCCCTTTTGTCTTTGTTCATTTATTCTTTTTTAAATATCAATAATAAACACACAATCAAAGGTAATCCTGCCATTTGAGAGTAGTGCACTCAGGTTAACTGCACCTGACAGGCGAACGGGTCCGGCGGCATTTTTAAATTTACCATCACCATAGACCACGCTATTTTCACCATATGAGGGAACCGCTCCAGTGATATGCGTAAAATTGACAGAGCCGTGCAGAACCGGCTGAACGGTAGTCAAACCTTGTGAAACCAGAGTTCCTCCCGGAAAGAAGAAAAAAGTGGTTCCGGTCAGCATAAGGCCATTGTCGGTTTCACTTCCCTCAATGCTGGAAAGGCAGTCAGTCGCTGTGCCAATAACATTTCCGGTCTTGACATCAATCAGGTCTGCATCAAAACAGCTTCCACCAAGGGGAGTTAAACCAAACGCCTCAAATAGAACTTTATCTGGGAAGGCCGTTCCTGTGCCAACCATACGAACAGAGATATTGTTTCCAACACCTGCAGCATAGAGCCAATTCATTGATATTAGACTGACAACAATTAATATAAAGAGGCTCATTCTATTCAGGGTTTTCATGCTAATTACTCCTTTGTCTTTGATAAATCTAAAATTATTAATCAGGATTACCTTATTTAACTGCCATATTGGCAGTTGAAGCCATTGCCTTAACAGTTTTGTTAGCTGTCACACTATCCCTAACCACACCCCAGGTAACACCCTTGGGACTCAAAAAATCATTCTGAGGATCGGTCAGGACAAGAGCCGTACGCCCCTGAGTCATACTCATTCCCGGGTCAGGAAGACCGGCAATGGCTAAAACGGGGAGAAATATTAACACCAGTAATGTCACTTTATTGGTTAATTTGAACAGTTTCATGTGAACCTCCAGTATCAG
>JBDLIU010000400.1:0-4163 GCA_039714715.1 Bacteroidota bacterium | reverse complement strand
ATCTCTTCCCTGCTTTACCGTTGAATCACTATCAGGAAATACAACCTATCGTGAAACAGGTTTGTGAAAAATACAACTTGCCCTACCGCCAGGAAAACGTTTTTAAACGTTTACGCATGACACTTGATTTAATGGTTGGTAAATCAAATCTGCTGGTGATCTCACACGCCTGAATCTGTTTTAGAACAACATCAGTTAGAAATCATTGGGGCAGACTCCTTGATTCTCGTATGGCAACTCAATACTATGGTGCGGCCTAACGAAGCAGCTGGTACATCAGAGACAGATCGATACTCTATCTAAACGCCATCTATAGCAACGCTCATTTTTCAGCCATATGCTAACCTTTAGGAAACAACCCTGTCGGCAATTACTATCAATTTTTTCAGAAAACTTTGAAAAATTTACCAAATATAGAAATTCATAAATATTAATGCCAACAGTTTGGGAACGGTCAAACTATGGTATCAAAGAGTGGCTAAACTTTGGTCCCATGACTAAAAGCAAAAAGTGGAAAATCAGCCATGCAATCATTGCAAGCATAAATCGAGTTGCACTCATGAATGCGAGACTTTCTTGAAATGGTGTGCACGAGGTAGCGAAGTCGATTTATCGATTATGACAGGTTATCTAACGACATTGACCTTACGACATGATAGAGTGCTTTAGCACTTACGCATTACAAGTCAATTAATTGACTCACAAGCTCGATATTTTAAAGTAGAATTTTTAAATCAATTAATTGGTCTACAAATACTATTAATTTTTATCTCGGGATAAAATGTTAGGGAGTAAACAAATGTCAGACCATAAAGACGATCCACCTTGTAGTGAATGCACTGGCGGTTGTTGCATATCGTACGATGTCATAGTGTTAGAACCGGATGAGGTCAAGTACTTTGGTGTACCGCACATTCTGATAGGGAGCGATGGTTGCCAATATCTGGAAAAAGGCCGCTGCTCCATTCACAATGAAAGGCCCCAGGTTTGCAGAAATTTCGATTGTCGGGATGTAACTTCCAATAGAGAGCTACGCGCACTAATTGGAAATGGTGTTCCGGTAAATTTCCTTAATTCCAATAAAAGCCTGCAATAACTTGGTTATTTGCAGATTTTCTGCAAAACCGGGGCTTTGGGTGAACTCCAGCCAAGTCAATGAACTTATAACTCACATTATAAATGTCAGAAATAAATACCACTTTATGGAAACCAGAAGAAGAGAGAAGCTTTCCTTCAATGGCCGGTTAGTGTCAGATCCGACTGAAATACAAAAAAGACTTCAATGACTGCTTCACACCCTTTGCGATTGAATAAGGAGTCCCTAGTTTTTCCGAAGAGGGCATAAGGCGTTTCATTTATAACTCCTCATTGAGATATATTCCATTGAAACGTAACAGTGTTTTTAACAAGCCAACCATGAATAAATCATCGATATTTATGACCGATAATTTGTATTATTATGCAGTTCGATTAAAAACTCAAATGGCTGCAATGCGTAGTGAAGAGTCTTTTTTTTAGATGACTCTGGAGCAAGAAATCTGACCGCTAATTGTACTAAGCACTAATTCAGAGATTTTCACGGACTAACGAGAAAAGTGAAAAAACAGCCATTCAAGATAATTTTAATAGTGTTGGACACTTCTCTAAAGCGGTCAGCCTAAAATATCATAATTTGTGATAATTATGCAGAATGGTTCAAGACATTAAAATGTCGGTATAGGCTTTTTTCAGTAATGGGGTACGCCTCTCTAGCGGATAGCAACTTAGTCATTGCCAGTAATGACGACGCTATTAAAATACGATATTTGATATATTGAGCCGTTGACTTAACTTGACTGATAATGTCAAACTTTTAACACTAAGCGATAATGTCAAATTTTATATTTGATGAGAGATTAAATGAAGAAAAAACAGATTCAAATACGCAAACAGCCAAATACAAAATGCACTCAATGCCCTATCCTAAATCTGGCTTTGTTTCAGGGCGTTCCTCCTGACCGCCTTGAATGGACACAAAAATATCGGGAACAACAGTTTATTGTACCATCTAAAGCCACTTTATACCGTGAAGGAAGTGAAACGGATTATGTTTATACGCTGTTTGATGGTTGGATGGCTATGTATCAAACTTCCAAAGAAGGAAAACGGCATATTCTCAGATTTGTACTGCCCGGCGATTTTCTTGGCTTTCAGACGGATCAAAACGGTATGATTGCACACTCAGTGTCAGCCCTCAGTGAATCGATTGTATGTGGTTTCCCACGTAACCAGCTACAAGAAATGTTTGAAGAAACCCCCACATTGGCATTACGCCTTGCTTCGATGGGCTCCAAAGACATGAATTTATGCCAACATCATCAGGCATTTCAAAGCAGAAAGGATGCCTATGAAAGTATTGCCTTTTTATTACTGGAATTGTTTCACCGTATACGCCTACATATGAATCACCATTATGACCCAGTAACCAACAGCATTGTTTTTCCTCTGACCCAGGAAGACATTGGCGATGCTGTTGGATTAACCAAGGTGCACGTTAATCGTATCCTTCGTCATTTTCATAAATTAGACTTGATTGACTGTCATCATAAAAGGCTGCGTATTCTCGACGAAAAAAAACTTTCAGACATGGGTGAATTTGATAAAAGCATGATTTCCAGCAATCCTTTAATCTATAGCCTGACCTCATAATTGGTACTTTCAATATCCCTGGATGGTACTGTCAATTTGTTTTCCAGACCGCTAGTTAAACCTATGCACTTTCAGTGCAAGGCTTTAGCTGCTACACAATTATGTTACTCTATGAAGCATGAAAGCAATTTTAAAATTAAATAATCCATCTCAGATTCAGAAATAAAAATTTCAGGATTGAGCACAAAACTGAAATTCCAGTTTCATTATTCCTAACCAGACAAGATATTCATAATATATTGAAAGAGGCGATTTTATTATTCATCGTGTATAAGATATTTTAGGAACTTATCACAGTATTAGCTAGATACATGCCCTAGAATTTATATCAATTCCTCTAATGTTTTAATTGTTCATATTATTGGTATGATAAATACCATTCGTAACGATAAAATTGAGCTTTTTCTGCTGTCCTGAAAGTCAAATACAGTAATAAACAGGTTAACATACTCAATTTTTTAGGAGACCTTTTAAACAGGAAATATTGCTCCTGAATGTAAGATGGTAACCGCCTTACACTTTATAATTTCCACTTGTTATTACAAAAAATATAAATTTAAAAAAGTATCAGGGAGATAATATGAATTATTTTAAACTTACCACCGTTTTATTGACTATATTTGCTATCAGCAGTGCCTTTGCCAGTAATCCTGCGCAACAAAAATATGATACTCTGACTCAATTACAGGGTGAATGGAAGCTGGCACATGCTGACAAACAGGAAGGTGGTGCTACAAAAAAAGGACCTGCCGCCAAAATCATTGGTACGAATAAAACAGCAATCAGTTTTAAAGTCATTGGCAGAGGTAGCACATTGCAGGAAAATTTGTTGCCAGGTACCCCAAAAGAAATGGCGACTATGTACCACTGTGATGACTTTGACAACTGTGGCAAAATCAAAGCCAAACATTATTGTGCGAAACAAAATCAACCTGAACTAATACTGGACGCAGAGAAATCATCTGATAAAAAAGTGGTCATGAGTTGTGATATGTCAACATCACTGTGTAATTCCAGTGAAGGCCATGTTCATCGTATCACACACGAACTTTCTGAAGATAAAAACAACCTTAAAACCACCTATAGTATCTATAAAGATGGCATGCATAAAAAAGATTCTGTTTATCATTTTTCACGTAAATAAGTCTGCTCTTTTACAGCACATTACCATCTCTGTACATTGAGTCACTTTGATCCACCATAAAATTAGTAAATCTGACCGCTAATTGTACTGTTTTATCATTCTAGTAAATGTCACAAATTGAATATTCTCTGGTTTTGAATGGCCGCTTTCTCACTTTGAACGTGAGTTCATGAAAACCACTCAATTACTGCAAAGTACAAAACCAAAAAATTCAGAAAAAGACTGAAACCGCTGCTTAACACCAGTTTTCACCATTTCAAAACCATAATGAATTAAATCTACAAATGTTTTTCTATAGAACGATTTTTATATAAAATACGTGCGATTCTTA
>JBDLIU010000399.1:0-4169 GCA_039714715.1 Bacteroidota bacterium | reverse complement strand
ATGGTCGTATTCCAGAGTATCGAAAGATCGTGTTTGCGATTTGTAGAAGGCAAGGCCACTGAACTCTGACCTGGCCCTGATGGCCAGGGTTTCTATGTTGGACTGAAATCGTTTATTATCGACTTAAATACTGTGGCACCAGCGTCCAGGCAAGGTTGATAGCCACCGCCCGGATTTGCCCAGGCCGAAGCAAGGTAAAGGCCGTGAAATGGAGTTCGATTCTTGAGACGTGTCATATATGCATTTTCCATGGATTGCTCATAGCCGTAAATGGCGCCCTCGGGATTGCTGGTATAACTAATGTTGGTTAAAGGTGTTGCTGCTTCCAGAATTTCTATCTTCGAACTTAAGCCTGGTATAACCAGCTTCTCGGCCTGCTTGATTAGCACTCTAACAATACGTTCTTTTTCTTTACGATATGCATCCTTTCGACCTGCAAAATAATCGTCTTCAAAACGTTTCCAAGGCTCGTAGCCATTTAGCATCAGGATCGCCACTGTTGAAGTGCCGGGCGTGGAATAGCCTTTAAAAGCATTATCATACAGCGTTACAAGCATATCAGCGCCATCAGGATCACATGCAAGGCTTTTCATGTAGCCTTTCTCAGGGTCACAGTTCTGATCAATCCAGATTTCGTAATCTTTCACCTTTTTATGAACTTCTTCACTTAATCCAAGCCAAACATTAAAAGTTGATAATGACGGGCGGAGTGGTTTGATTCGTTCTATATACTGCCGACTGGCTTCAGATTGAATGTATGACGGGTTATCATCAGACAGCATTTTCATCGTAGCCGGTACGCTGGCATTGGAAACGATCGCTTTAGCCTCAAGGTGCTGCCCGTCATCTAACATAACGCCGGTAACCTCCTCATCTTTCATGGTGATTCTCGTCACCTCTGTCTCCAGCAAAACGTTGCCGCCCGCAGCTTCAATGGCATCCATCAGAGCATTACTTAAGTCCTGGGAGCGGTTTTTAATATAATGGCCGCCATAACGCATATAAGCCGCTGTGGCTACACAATAGTAGAAGCCGGACAATTTAGATGGAGGGAGGCCATAATAAGGCCAGTAGATCGATAAAATAGAACGCAGTTTGGGATCTTTGACATAATCATCCAACATATCTGCTAAAGTCTTGTTTCGAACGTCCCACATTTTCGGATGGGTCAGCATGAATGTAATTTTATCCCACCAGGAGTCGGGATCAAAAGGCTTGGCAGCTTCATTTAGAATGCCCAGAATTGCATTAAAAAAACCCTGGATTCCCTTAGCCTCATGAGGAAATAGCCCGGAAAGCTGTCTGACAATGGCTTCTGGATTGCGCTGGGGCCATGTTAAATCAAAGTCCGGGGTGATAATCCGACACAGCTCGGGTAGCTCAACCGTTTCCACTTTGTCCAGGACACCCGCACCTTTCAGAGTTTTCCGCAGGCCGCCCTGTGTGCTCATTGTCGCATGCAGCGAAACATCAAAAGTATACTTGCCTTCAGCTCGGTCAAAGGTTGTGGCGTAGCCTCCGGGGATGTTATGCTGCTCTACAAGGACTACTGGGAAACCGTTACGGGACAAATGGGCGGCGGCACTGAGACCGCCCAGACCGCCACCGATGACTACCACAGGAAATTCCGACTTCGGCCCTATTTTGGCAGCCATAGCTTCAAGTGGACTCCAATCAAATGTGACCGCAGCAGTGGTTGCCGCTGCAATTTTCATAAAATTGCGACGGGATATTTTTCTTGGGTTGCTGGGGCTCATTTTTTTCTCCTTTTATTATTTAAAAGTGAAATTGTTATTGAGGTGACTGATACTGACAATGCGATCGTCTATACTTTTACTTCTATGATTGTATATCCAATGTTACTGGCGATAAAGTTCACTGATCACCAAAAAGTCTCGATACTGCCTTTTGCTGAGAACCATCAGCGGTACAGCTTTTGATACTTTATTCCTCGAATTGATAAGGTAATCACAAAATCGAAGGGATAACGGCACTAATCCATATGACCGCGGAAATTATAGCAGTTTTCCATCCTACAGCCATACCTTGTCGTGTCTCTTCATTTGTACGAAACAGAGAGATTGCTACAAGGACAAGCCAAATATTCCAGGCCGCATTGACCGGCCAAGTCAGTTCGCCAAATATGGTTAAGAAACCGCCCAATGGTTCCATGCTCATGGGAAAACTGAGTAGACCGATTATAACAGCAGCCCAACCAATGCGATGGCTGAATAGTTTATGTTTAACCATGATAACTCCAATCAATGTTGTCCAGGCTGCTTGGCAGACAAAGCCTAAATGTTAACCAACAGCCATCCCGGCATAACGATTCAGCATCCCCTCAACAAAGGCGATTGTTTCCATTGGTACATTGCTGGTCATTGCCTGTGCAAAGTAAGGAACAACAATTGACCAGCGTATAAAGCCTAACCCTTGAAATATACCGGTCAGAATGCCAAAAATAGTTGCCAATATCATTAGACTGCTCTTATTGTTATCAAATAAATGATGCAACAATACGCAAAATATAATTTGAGTAAAACCAGTAAGCGCAAGCAGGTAATAGACAGGAATTATGATACTACTGTTTTCAATAAAAAGTGTCAGGCGATAATCAGCAGATTGTCGCAAAATATCCGGGAACTCAAACACAACTCCCAGGACATTAAACCCAATACCCAGTATTAGAGTGTGGATAATAATGGTAATCGCAGTAACTCGATAGTTCGTTTTGGTAATCATAGTAATTCCTTATTTTATGAAAAATAACTTTTTAGTTTTAATCCCACTAACATCCATCGATACATAATGACCTGTTTTTTCTTCTTTTTTATCATTTTTCCGATAATACTGGCTGCCTTATCAAGTTTTAACATAAGAATTTCTGGCATCTGTATTGCTCCGTCTTCTCTGTCATCTTGAAATGAAGTTTTCATCGCCCCAGGCATAAAGATACCAACCTTTATTTTGTAGCGTTTCAACTCCTGGCTAAGACCTTGACTAAATCCAGCTAAGGCATGTTTTGTTGCGGCATACACACTGTTCTCACCAAGGGAGACCTTTGAAAATAAAGAACCAATATTGAGGATATATCCTGATTTACTTTGTTTTAATAAAGAAAGAAGTGCTTTTGTGCAATAATAAGGACCATAGAAATTAACTTCAAAATGTCTCCTCATTTCAATATTTGAAAGCCTTTCTATGGGTTTATAAATTCCTATGCCTGCATTATTAATTAACACATCAACTCTCTGAAATTTATCTTGAATTATTGTTACTATATTTTTCACATCTGTTTCATCAGAAATATCACAAGAAATAGCAAGTGCTTCTTTTCCAGTTGTCTCCTTTATTTCTTTTGTGACATTTTGCAGCAAGTCAGCTGATCTTGCCACCAATATAACTCTTGCACCAAGATTACTTAGATGCAGGGCAGCTTGCTTGCCAAGTCCCTTTGAAGCTCCAGTTATTACAACTACTTTAGCATTTAAATCCATTCTCAAACCTCCCGTTGTTTTTAATCTGAAGGCAGAGTAATAAAGATTTAATAAATGATCATTGATGTATGTTAAGACTTAGGAAAATTTGAGCGGATTCTGCTTAGTGATTCTGGCGTGATGCCGATATAGGAAGCTACATAATATTGTGGGATGCGTGACTCAAGATTTGGATAATCTTTTAAAAAATGGGCATATCGTTCTTGAGCATCATGTAATAAAAATTCTGCTTCTTTTTTTTCTTTTAATATAAACAATAATTCAGCAAATTTTTGAGCTGCTCTTTGCCAGCATGGATGCCCATCAATTAACTTCTGATATGTTTCATGCTCAATAGCAAGTAATGACGTGTCTTCAAGAGCTTGGATATAGATGTTAGATTCTTTTCTTAATAAAAAAGCACTATATGAAATAGCACAGGTGTTTTCGATACAGAAAAATTTTATAACCTCAGATCCATTATAATCAATATAGAAAAGCCGAAGCAAACCTGAGATATTTAGATACATTCGATTCGGTATTTCACCAGCCATTAATAGGTATTCATTTTTCTTTATTTTAACTGGAAAAACATAGTCATATACTTTCTGCAACTCATCATCTGGCGGATCAGTGAAAAAAGATATGACATTGGACAAAATTTCTTTATGATGACTATTCATTATTTATTAT
>JBDLIU010000398.1:0-4174 GCA_039714715.1 Bacteroidota bacterium | reverse complement strand
GGGTATTCCCAAGGTGTGTTTAACCTGAGCAAACCACCAATACGATACTGGATAAAAACTTTAATCACATTGAACTTTATGATGTTTATGAATAATGCCGATGAGTTAGAAGCTGAAGATAATAGTGTTTAAACCAGATGATAGTGGTGAAAGGTACTTAATTGGCATCAATGATATTGCTCCTGACAGGGTGTATCTATTTCAGGCAGTCTAAGTGATGCTCGGGTTGATCAATTAAATAAAGGAGAATAAGAAATGAGTCGATATCTAGTCACAGCGACTTTTTATTGCTTATTAACCTGTATTACCTATGCAGTTTATGCTGATACCGAGATGAATTTAGAGGTACAGACTTCTTCAATACAATCAGATGCTGCCAGGGGTATGGATGATGAATATGAGAAACTGTTACGTATAATTGAGAAAAAAAGAGCGCCAGTACAATCACTTGATGGTGCTCTTAATATCAAGGGGCGTCCTGGCATGGGACCAAAGGATAGTGATGTGATACTGGTTGAGTTTGGGGATTTCCAATGCGCCTATTGTAGACGACATCTATTGGGAGCGGCTCAGCAGATTCATGAGAAATTGGTTTTGACCAATCAGTTGCGCTATGTGTTTTTAGATTTCCCTTTGGGAGAAAGGCATCCTTTGGCTGCAAAAGCAGCAGTAGCAGCCCGCTGTGCGGAAGAGCAGGAGAAGTATTGGGAGATGCGTAATACTTTGTACAATAATCAGAAAGCACTTCACGAACTATTTCTGGTGGAGCATGCGAAAGGAACTGGAATGGACGAGGTGGCTTTCAGCCGATGCCTGCACTCAGGGCGATATGAAGCTGCAATACAGCAGGACCAGGTTGTTGGGAGGAGTCTTGGCATCAAAGGTACACCAACATTTTTTCTTGGTATTAATAACGGCGATGAAATTAAGCTGGTTCGTAAGATACAGGGTGTCCAGCCTTATGAGCTATTCGAGAGGGAAATCCTTTATGCCGTTGATATCGCAAAAAAGCAACATGAATCATCAAGCCAAATAATCCAATCTGGTATGTAAGCCACAATAGTGATTTTTTATAAAGAGAGATCCTGACCATTTATGCATACAACCAAAAGGAGGATTTCAAGTGTAGTAACCCATTACCACAATCAGAGTGGTAAATTTATATATAAACAAAAAAGGGAAAAGGAGAATATGATGAAAAAAATATATATTGTTTTTTCAATGATGATGTGTGGTTCTTTGTCTGCACCGGTTTTAGCTGAAGGTTTAAAAAGTGGAGCTAAGCTGTTTGAATATCATGGTTGTGTAAATTGTCATGGGGCCGATGCTAAGAACCCAATTAGCAAGGTAGTTCCGAAACTAGCTGGTAAACCTGCCGATGAGTTGTTTACCAAAGCTAAAGAGATCCTTAGTGGTGAAAGCGATAAGAAAGATGCTGAAATCATGCATGCGGCATTTTACTCACCGTCATCCTGTGATATGCCCCCAAACGATATGGAACTTAAAGCTATTACTGAATGGATATCCAGTCGTTAAATCTAAACTTCTACATCTAAAGAGTCGCTTTAAAAAGCCCGGTTGCCACTAGCCGGGTTTTTTTCTTACTGTAATAAGAGCTTAAAGCTAGCTGCCACTGGCATAAAAATGACTTAAGGCTTTCAAATCTTCATCAGTTAAAGTCTCTAGCTGTTCCTTCATTTTGCCTGGCTGAGGCATAAAATCATTTTTGCTAGAATAGTCAATCATTTGCATGTAGAGATAGTTGACGGCCTGCCCGGAAATTCTTGGGACTTCATGATCCTGGAATTGGCCATTCTCTGAATGACACTCTTCACATAATTCATCATGGATCTTATTTCCCCTGCGTACTTTTTCTCCATCCAATTTAGCTAGGGTATTAGCCCATTCAAGCGCAGAGAAGTATTTTGACATCTTCAGCAAATCAGAGGCATTATATCCCAGTGCAATGCGCTCCATAATGGTGGAGAAACGCTCTCCTTTTTTGAAGTTTGTCATAGTCCTCATGAAGTAACGGGGATTTAATCCGGCGATAGAAGGGATGCTAGACCCTGCACTGACACCATTTGGACCATGACAGGCATTACAATTCAGGCTAAGTATTTCAGCATCAGTGACTGCAATGGTGACATGTGGCAATGTCAAAAATAGTGCAAGGCCAATATTTTTTAGTGTTTTATTCATTTTATCCCCACATATAACTTATAAGAAATACAGACGACTTATTTTGCATATTACAAATGAGTCATGATGATGTAACCTAGTAGTAATCATATGTATCGATATTCAAAGTCTCCTGATATAAGGGCTATCGTTTGGTAAGAATTGTGTTTTGAAACTAGTGTGATTATTAGCACATAGTTATAGGTTATTTTCTGAAACTTCCTTGAATACACGACAAACTCTGATAGATTTTGTTTTCTTATTATTTTTGTTGTAGTGCGCACTAAAAATGTAGTTTGAGGGTAAAAAGCATATGATATTTGCTCCTTTCAATCATCATAAATCTAAATGTTCTTTTTTTAACAATAGTCTATAGTTGCGATTTATCAATAATCAGTGGGGTATCAGACATTACCATCATTAACTTCAATATCCATATCACCCCATTGCTTTTTAGGCAATCTGGATTGAAGTATTGACAGTTGTTGTCGCTTATTCTTTACCAGCCTCTTACCATCACATTGAACCGCCTGATGAACTAGAACACGCTTCAAATCCTTAGCTCTTAATACATAATAACAACCCCGGGTCAGAGAAACCTAAATAAAGAAATTGAAAATCACATAATTCTGCAACATTTCTTTGTTATTTTAAATTCATTAATAGTGAGCCTTTGCTCATTGTTATTAATAATTAAAACCATTTCAGGCACAAGTAAATCAAATGGTGAGACTCATACAATCGAAAGTGGCTAAGATGTCTTTATTTAAATCTAGAATTTACGATTGTGCCTGTAAGAAATATACATAATATATTACGGGGAATTACTATGAAAAAATTATTTTATTAGCTTGTTTAAGTCTGTTTGCGTTAAGTAATTATTGTTATGCAGATGTGGGCAAGGATGTGTATTCTGGTTCAAGTTGCATAAGTTGTCATGGAGATAAAACTAATGGTTCAGTGGTTATCCAAGCCTTAATCTGATTTGTAAATAATAATTTGATACCAATGTTTTAAGCAGGATAAACCTCCTTAGATATTAATTATCCTGCTTTTTTTGACATTAATCCCCCAGTTTGCGCCGCAGACGGCTGACCAGATAATCAATATTGCGATCATAGGTGTCATTATCCGGATCCTGAACAAAATTCATCAACCTGTCACGTGAGAGCAGCTTACCCTGATGCGGAATAAAGTTTTTTAATAATGACCGGTCATGTTTGGTAAATTTTATTTTTTCCTTATCGCTGGTAAAGGCATGGACAAAATCAGTCTCGAAAGCCAGGTTACCACAGTACAGATATTCAGACATCAGCCAAAACTTTTGAAAATAAACGGGAGCAAGAAACTTAATATCAATAATGTTTAGTTTAGATAAAAAATTTTGAAAATCACATAATTCTGCAAGATTTTTAGATTATTTTAAAACTGCATAATCAGAAGGGCTAATGGTAGTCTTCTTTAACTTATATCAAATCATGAGAGCGTTGGGATAAATTTTAGAAATTAAACATTCTTGCTAACTGCAACGCTGTATTTTGGAAGACCAATAACTTAGGGGGAAAACGATGACAAGAACAGAACGAAAAGGATATTTTAAACTAATACCGGCTGTAGCCGCACTGTTGGTTTTCTTATCTCTGAATTCCAGGGCGACTCAGCTTCAGGGCTGGGTTGATATGCATACACATCCCATGGCTCACCTGGCTTATGGTGGCAAGCTCTTGCATGGCGCACCTGATCTGGATACTGAAATGGCAGCCATTCCTGTTGTTGAGAATAGTTTATTTGGTAATGTTTTTAGTTGTGAGCGCTATCGTAACGCCAGAGACAGAACAGAGGCATCTTATGACGACAGGGTGATTCATGGTAATTGGGATGCTTTTAAAAATTTATGCGGAGATCCGATCAGGTATGAATTTATACGGGGTATGGAAGAAGCTCTCGGTGCACGTTCGAGTCACATCGAAGATGAGAGTCTAGGATACCCTGT
>JBDLIU010000397.1:0-4195 GCA_039714715.1 Bacteroidota bacterium | reverse complement strand
TTTTCAGCACCAATATGGCATCTGGCACACAATGATCTTAAATGTTCATCAGCAGGGCTATGGTGGATATCGCGAATATGAGTAAGGCTATCAGGCGAATCAAATTCGCCAAATATGTATTTGTCAATAGCGATGATACCACTATTGGATGTCATCATAGAAGATTTAATATTATCATATGCTTCCTGATGACAATTGCCGCATGCCTCCTGAGCATTGGAAAGATTGCCGGGAATCTTTATCATGCCTGCATGAGATTGATCTTTTTCAATGGCATTATTGTTACCCTTGTGACAGGTAACACATGCAAGTTGGGCATGCATAGGTACTAAACCTTCCATCTCACCATGGCAGCCAATACAGGTTGACTGAGAAGCACTATTAATTGTATTTAAGGTAGGATAACCTGATCTGTCAATTGTAATATTTCCGAGGCTCGTGACCAGATACAAGCTTAAAATAAGCAAGCCAATTGGCACTATAAGCCAAAATATAAACTCATTTCTCAATTTCATAATCCTGACATCAATAATAGTCAAATTCAAGACGTCTTTCAATTTCCCGGAGAAAACTATTTTACGCATCTCCGGAAGCTATTAGTCACCAGGTTATAATGCTGTATCAAAGCATGTTACTATATTTTCTTTAATCAGTTTTACACGCATTTAATCCAGTTAAAACTTGTGTCGTGAAGTATAAAATGAGAATCTTTTTCTGTGTCCCAGAAGTCAAGGCAATAGATGTTAATGCTCACACCAAGAAGTGAGCCATATCACATTTTTGTAAAAAGATGATTTAAGTTAGGATTTTTCCATGATATTCATCATTTCAATAGCGTTGCGCTCTAGGTATTTTTGCCTGAACTTATTGTTTACAATCAACTTATAAATATGCGAACGAATAGAAGACAGTTCATTAAAATCTCATCACTGGGATTAGGAGGTGTCGCAGCAGCTACCACAGCAGCCGGAGCAGGGGGTTCATTCCTCTCTATATTCGACTCTGCTGAGGAAGGTCCTGACAAGACAGCTAAGCGATACCCAACGTATTGCGAGGTATGCTTCTGGAAATGCGCAGCCTGGACTCATGTAAATGAGGAAGGTGAAATCATTAAACTTACGGGTAATGATGATGATCCGCATTGTTACGGAAGACTATGCCCTCGAGGAACAGGTGGTGTTGGAATGTATAATGACCCTGATCGTCTGAAAACCCCTTTAATTAGGGTGAAAGATGGTGATGGAAAGGAAACATTCAGAGATGCCTCCTGGGAAGAAGCACTGGATCTGGTAGCTTCGAAAATGAAAGGAATCAAGGATAAGTATGGTGCCCAGAGCTTTGCTTTATTGAAGCATGGTTCTTCGGGAGGCCACTTTGAGCACCTGTTCAGAGCCTATGGATCCGATACAGTTGGCGAACCGGCTTATGCTCAATGTCGTGGACCAAGAGAAACAGCATTTAGCGCTACTTTCGGTAGCTGGGTTGGTTCTCCTGAACCAACTGATATCCGGGATACCAATTGCCTGGTATTAATTGGATCCCACATTGGTGAGAACATGCATAACAGCCAGGTGCAGGAAATGGCAGAGGCTATTGATAGAGGCGCTACTATTATCACAGTAGATCCACGTATGTCAACAGCTGCGGGTAAATCAAAATACTGGTTACCGATTAAACCTGCTACTGATATTGCATTGCTTTTAGCATGGATGCACGTAATTATCTACGAAAAACTATATGATGAAAAGCATATAGAAAAATACACTTACGGTTTTGAAGATCTTAAGAATCATGTTAAGAACTTCACACCTGAATGGGCTTATGGTATTACGACCATTGATCCTAATGTAATCAGGAAAACAGCTCGTGAAATGGCACAGGCTGCCCCTGCAGTAATTGTTCATCCGGGCCGTCATGTAACCTGGTATGGTGATGATACGCAACGTGAGAGAGCAATCGCAATCCTTAATGGTTTATTAGGCTCATGGGGTAAGCGTGGAGGTTTCTATCTGAAAGAAAAACTTAGTATTCCTAAGTTCCCCCATCCTGCATATCCACATCCGGAATGGACCTGGGAACAATTAGCGGAGAAATATCCTATGGCTCAAATGGGTATTACCTGCGATATCGTTGAAGCTTCCTTCCCGAATGGTGGGGAACAGAAACACAAGGTAAAAGCATGGTTTGTTAGTGGAACAAACCTACCCAAAACGCTGCCTAATGCCGGAAAACTTGCAAAGGCATTAGATGCAATTGAATTCCTGGTAGTTTGTGATACCATGCCAATGGATATCACAAGTTATGCAGATGTTGTGTTACCTGAGAACACATATCTGGAAAGATATGATGGAATCAGGTCTGCCACAAATAGGGAACCTTCCATTGCTTTAAGAATGCCAGCAGTAAAATCTAAACATAAAACAAAACCATCATGGTGGATGGCCAAGCAGCTTGGTGAGCGTTTAGGTTTAAAAGAATACTTCAATTATGAGGATTACTCAGAAGTATTAGATTGGCAATTGAAAAAGATTGGAACTTCACTTGAAGAGATGCAGAAGATTGGTGTTAAGAAGTATGAGCGAGGAAGTGGGCCACTTTATATCGGAGACGGTGAAGATTATGAGTTCCCAACCAATACCGGTAAAATTGAGCTCTATTCTACTGACATAGCAGCTGCAGGGTTTGACCCAATGCCGGTTTATACACCACACCCTGAGCCAGAAGAAGGATTCTACAGATTGATTTATGGTAGGGCACCAATGCATACTTTTAGCCGTACAGCCAACAATCCAAACCTTAAGGATTTAATGGATGAAAATAAAGTTTGGGTAAATCCCAGGGTAGCTAAAATCTGGAACCTTGAGAACGACCAGGAAGTATATCTGAAAAATCAGGATGGCATTGTTTCATCATTCCCGATTAAGGTAAGGATTACAGAACGCATCCGTTGGGACTCCGTGTATATGGTCCATGGTTTTGGACACACTAGAAAATTGCTGAGCAATGCTTATGGCAAGGGAGCTAGCGATACCGAAATGATTAGCAGAGTAACGGTCGATCCATTAATGGGAGGAACAGGATTACGAGGTAATTTTATAACATTTATTACAGACAAAAACGAAGTTGAATCATGAGATATGCAATGGCAATAGACACCAAAAAGTGTGTCGGATGTAGCGACTGCGTAGTTGCATGTCAAACAGAAAATAACGTACCGGTAGGTTACTGTAGAGATTGGATAACTGAGACTGTAGAAGGCACTTATCCAAAGCTAGATATTGAACTTAGGTCTGAGCGATGTAACCATTGCGATAATGCTCCTTGTGTACGCTGCTGCCCAACAGGTGCCAGCCAACAGGTAGAAGGAGGTATTGTAATTACAGTTCATAACGAGTGTATTGGTTGCGGTGCATGTATCGAATCATGCCCTTACGAAGCACGTTATACTCACCCTGAAGGCTATGTAGATAAATGTACTTTCTGCATGCACAGGGTTGAAGAAGGATTAAATCCTGCTTGTGTGGAGGTATGCCCTACACATTGTATGTACTTCGGTGATCTGGATGATCCAAATAGTGATGTATCTAAGATTCTGAAAGAAAGAAAATCTAAGACGCTTGCTCCAGAGGCAGGAACAGGTCCTCAAATTTATTACTTAAGCTAATTGATCGATGAAAGAAGAATTAATAATTAGTGGAAGAAATCTACCGAATATAGATCCACATTTGCACTTATGGCATTGGCCAATTTCGCTTTACCTTTTCTTAGGAGGCTTGGCTGCAGGAATTCTTTTCTTTGCAGCAGTTGTAACCCTTTTAGGGAAAGAAGATAAATTTCAGGGTACTGTTAAATGGGCAACCATTATTCCTCCGATTGGTTTATCAGTTGGCTTAATGGCCCTGTTGTATGACCTTACACACTTCTGGTATTTCTGGAGATTGTTTACAGCTTTCAGAATCACTTCACCAATGTCATGGGGTGCATGGGTGTTAATGTTAGTAACGCCAATTTCATTTCTTTGGGTGATAAGCTACTTCAAAGAGTACTTCCCTAAGTGGAAGTGGGATGAAGGAATCTGGTCTTATGCAAGTTGGGCGATAGACTTTATAAATGACAATAAGAAGATCCTTGCCTGGATATTAGTACCATCAACAATTATTCTTGGTATCTATACAGGTATACTTCTATCAGCATT
>JBDLIU010000396.1:0-4199 GCA_039714715.1 Bacteroidota bacterium | reverse complement strand
GTCAGTTCATCCTGACCGAAGAAGGGTTTGCAAAGGCTTATAAGATTGCCATGGATAAGTTTGATGCCATTCACCGACTGACTGAAGAGATTGCACCAGACCGGATTGAATTGGCAACTTCTTCTGATGATGTAAGGAGGATAAATGCTTCTGGCAAGAAAATAGCCATGATTGGGGTAGAGAATGGATATTCCATTGGCACAGACATTGTCAATGTAAAAAAATTCTATGACCTGGGCGCAAGATATTTATCCTTGTCCCATCAGGGGCATAGCCAATTGTGTGACAGCAATACAGGCGAGGAAGACAGTGTTTGGTTTCATAATGGATTAAGTGAATTAGGGAAAGAAGTAATTGCAGAAATGAATAAGTGGGGAATGATGATTGACGTTTCGCACCCATCAAAAGAAGCCATGCGACAGATGATTGAATTGAGCAAGGCTCCTATCATTGCCTCGCATTCATCTGCCAGGGCATTGAGCAATCATAGCCGTAATCTTGATGATGAACAACTCGAGTGGATGAAGAAAAATGGTGGTGTGGTACAGGCTGTGGCATTGAATGTGTATGTCAATCAGGATAAGGCTACAGAACGTAGAAAGGCAATGGGCGATATCCAAAATAATATTGTTGATTCACTTGGTATTAAGTGGTATTCATGGCGTGAGTTTGGCGGGCTAAGCGAGGAGGAGCAGATGATCTTTATTGATAATTTCAGGAAGGTGAATGCGATTGCCAGTGAAAAAGCCGAATTAATTCCCAACTTTCCTGCAGCCGTTAGTGTAGCAGATTTTGTAGATCATATTGACTACCTGGTAGAAAAACTGGGCATTGATCATGTGGGCATTGGCAGTGATTTCGATGGAGGCGGAGGTGTTGAAGGTTGGCGAGATGCTTCTGAAACATTTAATGTAACCCTGGAATTAGTTCGCAGGGGCTATACTGAAGAAGAAATAGGGATGCTTTGGAGTGGTAATCTGCTTAGAGTACTGGATGAAGTTGCTAAAGTGGCTGAGAATATCCAGGCAGCAGGCTAGAACTTAATTAAACTGGTCGTAGTTTAAACTACGACCAGCATAAGGGCACCTTTTATGCCACATCATCTGCACCGTGAGTTAGTTTCTTCAGTCTATTTACAAAGAGGAGAAGTGTGATTCCAAACAAGGCGCTAAAGCCAAAAATACCATAGAATACAGCAAGTTCACCAAGACTTTGAGCGGCCTCTCCTACCATTCCGGCAAGTTTACTGGCAATTCCTGTGGCAAAGAAGTATGCGCCCATCATAAATGACCCATATTTTACTGGAGACAATTTTGTGATAAATGATAGCGCAATAGGAGATAGGCTAAGCTCGCCAACTACATGTAGAAAGTAGGCAACAAACATCCAGTGAACAGATGCAAGCCCATCAGATGACCACATGGTTTGATATGCAGCTCCTACCAGGAAAAGAAATCCTAAACCCGTTATTATAGTACCTACACCCATTTTAAACAAGGATGATGCTTCTCTACCAGACTTGGTCCATTTTAACCATATCCATGCCATTGGACCACCAATAATTATTACGAAAAATGCATGAGATGCCTGAAGAAAGCTGGCTGGAATCTCAAAACCCCACATCATTCTATTGATTTTTTGTTTTGCATAGAGGTTCATCAGACCACCTGCCTGCTCGTATGCACTCCAGAAGACAATTACTACAATAAATGATAGCAAGAGCACTTTAAGCCTATCTTTTTCAATTGGAGTAAGTTTTATTTTTTGATTAGTTTCCTTGTCTATTTGATGTGGGATGTAATCACCGATCCCTTTAAGATAGCGGAAACCAGATATATAAACTATCTGCCCAAGTGCCATCCCTACACCTGCCATTCCAAATCCATAATGCCAGTTGATTACTTCTCCAACATAACCAACAAGTAATGGTGCTGAAAAAGCTCCAATATTTATTCCAATATAAAATATTGTAAAAGCCGTATCCCTTCTAGCGTCACCACGGTTATATAGCCCGCCAACCATAGAAGATATATTGGGTTTTAATGCTCCTACCCCAAGAATAATAAATATAAGGCCAGTATAGAAAGCCCACAGGGCATCAAAAGCAAGAATAAGGTGTCCTATAACCAGCAGGAATCCTCCTAACATCACAGACTTTTTCTGCCCCAGTAATCTGTCTGCCAACAAACCGCCAGGCACAGACATAGCGTAAACCAGGCCGGTGTACCAACCGTATAATTGTAATGCTGATGCGTTATCCCACCCCAAACCAGGATTTAGTTCATCTCCTCGCGCTGTAAGGTAAAGAACGAGGATAGCCCTCATTCCATAATATGAGAATCGTTCCCACATCTCTGTAAAGAATAAAATATAAAGTCCCTTTGGATGGCCAAATAATGTGTCTTCTCTCATGTCCGATTTTCTTGAATTGGTAAATATACTATAATTCATCAATACAAGATTTCTCCTTTTATTCTTGTAATTCGTATTCATCTATCTTCTATATTTGCCTGCTTAATAGAAAGTGATGGAACAAGTCAATAATAAATACCAGGTGCAGGGTGTTGACCTTTTAAGTGTTGTTGAAAAGTTTGGAGATCCTGTTTACGTTTATGATGCCAGTAAAATCAAAAAACAGTATGAAAGCCTGACGGGGGCGTTCAAAGGGGTTGATTTGCACATCAAGTATGCGATGAAATCCAATAGCAATCTATCAATTCTTAAATATATCAGAAGTTTAGGGGCAGGGCTGGATGCTGTTTCAATCAATGAAGTTAAGCTTGGACTTAAGGCCGGATTTGATCCTAAAAACATAATATTTACACCTAGTGGAGTCGAATTTGCTGAGGTAGAAGAGAGCATTGGCTTGGGTGTGCAACTGAATATTGATAGTATCAGTGCTTTGAAAAAACTGGGAGAAAAATATGGCAATAAGATTCCTGTATCCATAAGAATAAATCCGCATATAATGGCCGGAGGGAATCATAAAATATCTGTTGGCCATATCGATTCAAAGTTTGGTGTTTCGATAGCATATGCCGAGCAGGTTCTGGAGGTGATTAAGTCTTATGATATTGATTTAAATGGTGTGCATATGCATACAGGTTCAGACATTCTGGATGCCGATGCGTTTCTCAAAGGGGCAGAGGTTTTATTCGATTTTGTAAAAAAGGTTGAAACAATAAAGTTCATTGATTTTGGAGGAGGGTTTAAAGTCCCGTATAAAGAAGGAGACATTAAGGTAGATATTGATGATCTAGGCGAAAATATTACCAGGGCCTTTAACCAATTTCAGGATGAATATAAAAAGCCACTGCAATTGTGGTTTGAGCCTGGCAAATACCTGGTGAGTGAAGCTGGTTTATTATTAGTTAAAACCAATGTGGTAAAACCATCTCCAAACAGGACTTTTGTGGTAGTAAACTCAGGACTTAACCACCTGATTAGGCCTATGATGTACGATGCCTATCATGATATTATTAATATCTCCAATCTCACGGCTTCACTGCAGAAGTATACCGTTGTAGGTTATATCTGTGAAACGGACACATTTGGAGAGGATAGGCAATTGAATGAAGTACAAGAGGGCGATATCCTGGCTATAAAGAATGCAGGAGCGTACGCTTTTTCAATGTCATCCAATTATAATTCAAGATTTAGGCCACCAGAGGTGCTAATTGTCAATGGAGAGGTAAAACTGATACGTGAGCGGGAGACATTTGATAAGCTGTTAGATGGTCAGATTGAAATAGATATTTAGTATGAGTTTAGCTGTCAGAAAAGGAGTAGAACAAGATTTACCAGAGATTCTGGAATTAATAAAGGAGCTGGCAACTTATGAGCGAGCACCCCAGGAAGTCGAAAACACAGTCGACCTTATGAGGGAGCATGGTTTTGGAGAAGTTCCCATCTTTGGTTTTGAGGTGGCAGAAAAGGATAACAAAATTATAGGTACAGCGATTTATTATACCAAGTACTCAACCTGGAAAGGCAAAAAGCTTCATCTCGAAGACCTGATTATAACAGAATCAGAAAGAGGACAAAAAGCAGGGAAGGCCTTATTTGAGCGTTGCCTGGAAATTGCTAAAGAACAAAAATGTTATGCACTCGAATGGCAGGTGCTTGATTGGAATGAACCGGCCATCAATTTCTATAAAAGATATCAGTCGGAATTCGACCCGGAATGGATTGATTGTAGT
>JBDLIU010000395.1:0-4200 GCA_039714715.1 Bacteroidota bacterium | reverse complement strand
ACGCAATTTGGCAACGTTCTTTTGATCTTTAATATTTACTCTACCTTCCGGTAGGTAATATTAAATCTCGAACGTAACTTCGTTTAGCACTACATTAGCGGTAATTGTAGAAAAGAAAAAATGAACTATGAAATGGTATGATATATTTTCAAATATTTATGATTCTTCTTTAGAGAAATTATATTTTGACAGTAGAAAAAGAGCAGTAGAATTATTGGATTTAGAATCTGGACAAATTTTAATTGATATTGCTTGTGGAACAGGAGCAAACTTTAAACATATTAAAGCAACTAATGCAGATTTAGAGATTTATGGAACTGATTTTTCTCAAGGAATGCTTAGAAAAGGACAAATTAACATTGATAAAAACAACTGGAAAAATATTACATTATTTCAGGCAGATGCCAGAAAACTAACACCTTCTTATGTAAAGGGACAAATAAACAAAGACCTAAATTTTGATAGAATCATATGTGTTTTAGGACTTTCCGTTATTCCTGATTGGGAACAAGTTTTGGATAAAATGCTTGACTTACTAAAAGAAAATGGAAAAATAGTAATTGTAGATGTTTTTGCAGAAAAAAGGGATTTCAACACTTGGTTAGTCGAAAAATTTGCACGAGCTGATTTGAATCGTAAAATTTGGCAGACACTTGAAACAAAGACGAATAATTTTTACTATGAATATCTGCCTGTAAAAGAGAGTAAAGTTGGAGGAAAATTATTTGTGGCTGCTGGAATAAAAAAATAAAAACCGCTAACACTGTATATAGCAAATAGGGCGTTCAGTGGTTTGCTAAAGTTCAGTGCTATTTACAAACACCGCCAAATCTGCGATTTGGCATTTAAAAGATGAAAAAAATAAATACAAAATACGCAAATTTGGCTCAGAGCAAACTTGAAAGCTTATTACTTTCTACTGCCCTACTTGCCATATTCAAACCGTTGAAGCACAATTAGTAGAGCAATACTATGTATTAAAGCCTGATTAATTGAATATCAAGAATTAAAGAAGAATATGCTGGAAAAAAAAGACAAAATTAACACTAGAGGCGCTGCAAATACAGGCGACAAGCCAACAGTAGTTGTAGCTATCGAACAAAATTTTCCAAAAGAAGAAAGAATAATTCAAGATGCTATTGCTCCACAAATCATTTCTGGTTCGGGGCGATTTTGGGTATATCTAACGAAGATAAATGCCATTAGAAATTGGATGGTGAATGCCTCGGAGAAATCAATTCAGGGTATTTGGAGTTGTTTTCTAGTTCGTAAACGTTACATAGACGAGCGACTGGTCCAGGAAGTTGATCAGAATGGAATTAATGCCATAGTAAACCTAGGTGCTGGTTTTGATACTCGTCTTTACCGTCTTCCTGAGGTTCAACATATCCCTTCATGGGAAGTTGACCAAGCAGTAAATATAAATACAAAACGAGAAAGACTCCAAAAAGTCTTCAAAGAAGTCCCAAACCATGTCAAACTGGTTCCCATAAATTTTCTCGAGCAAGAAATTGGTGATGCACTTGAAGAACAGGGATATTTAGGGGAGGCCAAAACATTCTTTATCTGGGAAGCCGTTTCCCAATATTTAGACGAGACTGCCGTTAATAAGACTTTTGATTTTTTTGCTAAAGCACCTACTGGAAGTAAATTAGCCTTCACTTATGTCCCAAAAGATTTTATTACAGGCAAAAATCTCTATGGGGCAGAAAAGTTTTATAAACAAGCTGTCAAACGAAAATTGTGGCATTTTGGATTTAATCCTAATGAATTAGCAGCATACCTTAACAATTATGGATGGCAATTAATTGAAGATCTGAGTTATGCAGAGTTAAATAATCGCTATGTGAAACCAACAGGGAGAAAATTAGGAGTAATGGAAATTGAACGAATGGTATATGCTGAAAAATTATAAATACATTCTGATTATATCAGGTAAACAATATTAAAATCTTACTGAAAAATCTAAAAAAGTAACTGTGCCTAACAATAAATATAGGTCATTAGGCGGATAGTGCTAAATTTGAAAATGAGGACATTTAATAAAATACATAGCGGTTTGATAGGTAGGTGCTTCAAAATGCCCAACGCCCCATATTCGAACCGTTAGACCCCCTATAACAAAACAGGTCGCCCTTTTAAAGATGACCTGCATGCTAACTATCATAACTATACATTAAAACGGATATTCGTTCTTCTCAATTACATGATCAGCAATTCTCCTGCGAGCTTCTTTCAGGTTCATCGGTTCAATCTTGGTGAAACGCTTAAGACCCATTAACATCATTCTCAGTTCATCTCCTTCTGCAAATGAATAGATTGCTTCTTTTCCTGCTTTAATGGTTATATCTACGGTATGGTGTAGAAATACCCTTGCCATATCAATCTCTCTTTGACAAGCCTCCTCGCCTCGAAGTCCTACGAGTTTTTCTGCTCTAAGAATTACTGATTCTGCCACATAACCTTCAGCCAGCATATCGGCAAGGTTCATTAAGATCTCCTGTTCATCACCTAATTTCTCCATTAGTTTTTGAACAGCAGCACCTGATACCATCAATCCTGCTTTTTTAAGGTTTTGAAGCACTTTCTTTTCTTTCGCAAATAATCCTTCTTCTTCATCAGTACCAAATGAAGGTACCGATACCAGCTCCTTAGCTACTGCCTGGGCAGGACCTAAAATATCCAGATGTCCCTTCATGCCACGTTTAAGTAGCATGTCTATAGTGAGCATTCTGTTAATTTCATTGGTGCCTTCAAAAATCCTGTTAATCCTTGAATCGCGATATCCTCTTTCAAAAGGGCCGTCTGCCGAATATCCCATACCTCCGCCAATCTGTACAGCTTCATCTACGGCAAAATCCAATGTTTCAGAACCATGTACTTTACAGATAGCACATTCAATAGCGAATTCTTCAAGCGACTTAAGTCTGGCAGGGCCTGGTTCTAAACCATCAGCTATAAAAGCAGAATAAGCATCATCGATATTCTGACCAGCCCTGTAGTGAG
This sequence comes from Bacteroidota bacterium, assembly GCA_039714715.1. Lineage (GTDB taxonomy): Bacteria > Bacteroidota > Bacteroidia > Cytophagales > Cyclobacteriaceae > S012-113. Next base: position 1,194 of record JBDLIU010000395.1, on the reverse strand, counting down.
CAGATTCTGAAGCGTAAATCTTGGCAGTCATTTCACCAAGCTTGTGTTTTATAGCACCAAACTCTGTTAATGATTTACCAAACTGCTTTCTTTCATTACCATATTGGACTGCTTTAGTAACCGAATATTTTGCAGCGCCCAAAGCAGTTGCTCCCAGCTTTATTCGTCCTACATTGAGTATGTTCAAGGCTATCTTGAACCCTTGTTCACGTTCCGAAAGCATGTTTTCAACAGGCACTTTCGTGTCATTGAAAAATATCTGCCTGGTTGAAGATCCCTTGATTCCCATTTTGTGCTCCTCTTCATTCATGGTGATGCCACCAAATTCTTTCTCTACAATAAATGCCGTTAGGAATTTATCATCATCAATCTTGGCAAAAACAATTAGCACATCAGCAAATCCCCCATTGGTTATCCACATCTTTTGACCATTCAGGGTGTAGTGTTTACCGTCTTCTGATAAAGTAGCCTTCATTTTACCTGCATTGGCATCAGAGCCGGCATCAGGTTCTGTAAGGCAATAAGCTGATTTCCATTCCCCGGTTGCAAGTTTAGGAATGTATTTTTGTTTTTGTTCCTCATTACCATAATACAAGATAGGCAAGGTTCCTATTCCTGTATGGGCAGATAGTACAACGGCAAAAGAATGACCCCGGCCTATCGCTTCCGATACCAGCATTGTTGTGTTAAAGTCCATTCCAAATCCACCCAAAGACTCGGGCACAGAAGTTCCTAATAAACCCAATTCACCTGCCTTATCCAGTAAACCAGGCATAAGTTCCGGGTCTTCCTGTGAATCAAGCTCATCCAGTTTTGGATACACTTCAGTCTCGATGAAGTCATAACATGTTTGAGCAATCATTCGTTGCTCTTCATTCCATTCTTCAGGGATAAACACATCCTGAGCGCTTGTCTCCTTAATTAAGAATTCTCCTCCTTTTATTGCTGTCATAGTTCTTATAGATTTTAGACGCTAGATATGAGACAATAGACTTGGATTCCAGACTGTTTAAGAGTAGTTGTCTATCGTTTAACATCTATTGTCTCTTGTCTCATTCATAATAATTCATAAATTCCGGCAACACCCTGTCCTCCTCCAACGCAGGCTGTTACCATACCATATTTTTGATCTCTTCTTTTCATTTCATTAAAAAGCTGAACAGAAAGTTTAGCCCCGGTACACCCCAATGGATG
>JBDLIU010000394.1:0-4203 GCA_039714715.1 Bacteroidota bacterium | reverse complement strand
CAGTTTACCATATTTGGTTCCATAGATAGTTCTGAGTACATACACATAGGTTAACTGCTTATGTATGCCTTCAGCTTCATCGGAGTTGAAGATGTTGTTGTTGGGGCGGTTCGGGTTGACTTTCGTCCCATGCTGAACATAGATAAATTCAGAGTGAAAGATGTCTTTGGGCTTTAAGGAAACAAGGCATACCTGTATATCGCGCTCATCTGTGTAACCTTTTATTCTGCTGTGTTTCTTTTTTATTGCTTTTGCGCCTGACTTTCTGCTGAATAAATTTGGAATGAGCTATGAAGCCAGCGGGCAGATAGCCTCTATTCTGCCCTTGGGAATAACCGGTCTTCACTCCATTCTTTGGCTTCATGATCGACAGGTATGGCAAGGCAGCATACGCAATGATTGCGGGGCCATCGGTCTTATTGGTGGACCATTTTGCTTTTACATTCATAAGCATCAACCCTCATATTCCCATGGTAATGTTAGGAGTAGCAATATCACTGGCGCCCGTTACCATGTGGCCGTCCATGGTGAAGCTGGTGGATGATAAGCTGATTGTCGATTCTGTATTGTCAGCTTTGAATATTAAATGTAATTTAAAGGAAGTTAATTCCCCGATAACCTTAGAAAATAATCAGCTTTTTCATTATCTCCTATTTGACGATATGCCTGTGAAATAAAATACAAATTATTTGGCTTTAAATAACTGGGGTCAGCTGAAAACCAGTATTTTATTGCTTCATGGTATTTTCCAATTCGGAATAGTACATTTGCCAGCGCAACATTTGTAGCATTACTGTAAGGATTAATGGAAAGTGATTTCTTCAAGGCACTTTCAGAATTTTCCATGTCGCCAAGCATACCGTAATTTATTCCCAGATGACTATGAGCAGTAGATTCCCTGTCATAAACTGAAACTGCAATTTTTAATTCATTTATTGCTGAGAGGGCATACTCCCTCTGCTTTATAGAGTCTTTTTCAGCAAGCGCCATTCTGGTGAATTCTCCTCCCAAACTCTTACGCATGCGTGCGTTCTCAGGAACTTTTTGTACACAATATTGGAACAAAGCCATGTTGTTTTTCCACACAGGGCTATAGTCTATTACTTTGTAAATACTCAGTCCAATAATAATAAATAGTACCATCAGTGGCACCCATAATTTATTATTAATTTTAGGCCAGATAATATCCTCCTTTCTTTGACCGCTCACGTGCATCAGCATAAAGCCAATTATGAAACATATAGCCAGTGAGGCTGTAAACAAGAAGCGGTCAGCATAAGCATTATATCCGGACAGAAAACCTTTTAATACGAAAGAAATTGTGATATAATAGAATAGTATGGTAAAGCTATAGAATTTTCGCTTCTTTAATCCTTTATAAGCAATGATGATAAGAAATATGTTAATCAGTATACTGATAATTGCAAGAGGATTACTAAGTTTAACTATATCAATGGATTTATATGAGTAATCTGCAATTAGTTCGATTGGGAATAATAAGGTAAATAAATATTTCCCAAAATACAGTGATATGGTCCCAAGATGTTCATTAATGTTCTCAGCAGCAAGAAGAGGGTTGGCAATTTTATTTAAATCAACATCTTGTGCAATAGCAACTATCGAGTTCCTTATATAGAAAAAGATTAAGAATATGATGAAGTAGGGTATTGAAATTTTCAATGCATGTAGAATGCTTTTATTTCGAAAGAAATAAAAGACCAGTGGAATAACCGCAAGGCTTGTAATCATTGATTCTTTTGAAGCTAAGCTAAGAAAGTAGAAGATAAGTGAAGTCAATAATGCCCATGTCTTCTTTTGATCATGATATTTTAATAAAAGCAATAAACTCGTAAAGAAGAATAAGAAGCCAAACATTTCATCACGGTTTTTAATATTGGCTGCCATTTCTGTGTGCACAGGATGTACAATAAATAGCAAGGAGATTATAAATGAAAAATATAGTGGATATTTTATCATCATTCTGCCAAGAGTAATAAAAAGGATCACACCTATCAGTGCATAAATCAATATATTGCCAATGTGATAATGAGAAGGCCTATCTCCCGAAAATTCATATTGGATGGCCAGGCTTGTTAAAGGAACAGGTCTATAGCCCAGTGCTGGCAGCTTTTCATTATACCCGGCTAATAAATGTGTTGTAAAGATGTTATCAATACCTTTAAACCCTTCATGTACATATTTGTTTTTTGAAAGAACAGAGATATCGTCTAAAACATAGTTGTAGTTCCAGGTTTGCAAATACAAACCGGCTGCAAGAAGAAAAAGAAAAATACTTCCGAATAAAATATGCTTCTGTCTTATTTTTGAGCTTTCTGGAATAAGGAATTCTGCTGTTCGGGAATACTTAGTTTTTTTTCTTTTATTGTATTTTCTAATGTTGCCATGTGTCCCTTTTTTTTGCTGAGATTTTATTTTTTTACTTGGCATATAGACCATATTTTATTAGCAATTTAAGAAAAATCTCCTAATAAAAAAAATCTATCGAATTACATAAACACTGAACAACCGATTGTTTCATTTATCGAAATTCACTATTCGGATTTCGGATAAAAAAAAGGCCCTCCACCAAAGAAGGGCCTTTTTGTGTTTACAAAAAATGTTTGATTATTTGATCATAATCAGTTTACCATATTTGGTTCCATAGATAGTTCTGAGTACATACACATAGGTTGACTGCATATGTATGCCTTCAGCATGGAATTTATAGTAGTGGATCACATCTTTTTCTGCCATACCTGTATACAGGGTTTCAACCAACTGTCCCTGCAGCGTGTAAATGTCAAGAGACACTCTCACGGTCATTGGCACTGCAAATTCGATGTTAGCCACATCACTGAATGGATTTGGGCTGGCTTTCAGATAGACGTTTGCCATGAAGGCGTTACCTCCTGATGGTGGTGTGGTATTATCACCTTCACAAACCAGATCATATTCTTCAACGAAGTATCCAAATCGACACTCATCAAAGCCTTCATTGATTGCTGTAATGGCCTCAGTGATCATACCCAGGAATGAGTTACTAAAACCTTCCCCGCAAAGTGCTCTGTTGGCAAGGTCAAGAAGATCATACACTGTTGGGTCACCATAATCATTTATCAACTGACACATTATCTCATCGTCAAATTGATAATCTGTCCAGATATCAGGATTAATTGAATACGGATCTGGTATTATGTTAGGATCACAATTGATCATTGCAGTAGTTCGCAGCAGTCCGTCATACATTGGCAAGTTGCCAAGGCCCCAACCGGCACCTTCTCTCAGGTTAAGTGAGAGGGTGATAGCCTGAGCTACTAAAGCATTTTTAGCATACTGTGGAATCTTATTAGATACGGCAAAGTTTGGATTACCACATGTACCATTAGCAGGACTTGTCCAGAGTGCTTTAGATGGTCCTCCGCCTGGTAACAGGTCAAGTACACACTGGAAGTCTTCAACTTCGATAGTGAAGTCGGGGGTTCCATCATCACATCCAATTACGAGCTCAGTTGCTAACAATTCTGTAATGAGAGAAGTTGTTGATTGTCCCCAACAGGTCAAACCACCTGGGTTGCCATAGAATCCCTGGGTGTATGTACACCAGTAAGGGCAGAGTTCTGCTGTTACTGTGAAGCATTCTCTAACCTCAGGATTACACTCATCCTGGGCCCAGAAACAGATTTCAGTCACAGTACCCGGTTCAAAGTACGGATCATGCAGTGGTCTGCCATCATCACGGCTGTAGTGGAGTACAATACCCGGATCACAGTCATCAATTACAGTAGGATGAACGAATTCGAAGGAACCATCACATTCTACTATCTGATCACCTGGTACACCATTGAGTACTGGTGGTGTATTGAGTGGTACAGTAAATGTAGCAGTGCAAAATACATCATCTTCACAGTCTGAGGTTACTGTCCATGTTACTGTGGTTGATCCTCCGCAGAAGTCTGGAGCCCCGGTATTGTTATTTGTCATTACGGGGTTACATCCACCGGTAAAGGTTGTTGTTCCGAGCCATATTGAGAAAGCAGCGTCAACCTGGCCCTGTGTCAGGCATGGCACTGTGGTTTCATCCTGGCATGTCAGAACTACAACTGGTGCGTACTCTACTTCAAATGTAGCCGAGCATGTTACATCATCTTCACAGTCGCTGGTCACGGTCCAGTATACGGTTTCTGATCCACCGCAGAAGTCAGG
>JBDLIU010000393.1:0-4220 GCA_039714715.1 Bacteroidota bacterium | reverse complement strand
GAGGTAAGTTCAATCTAAATACAGTATTATGACACAGTGGTTATCATTACCAGTAATATGGTTAATAGCGGTGATACCGCTTGTGTCGCCTGATACAACTCATCAGGATAATTATGATTATTTTGAAGTAGACACCTCCAGAAGTGAAATTCACTGGAATTGCCACCATATTGGTACTGTTAAAATCTCGAATGGAACTTTGGTTTTTAATGATGAGGAGTTGGTACATGCAGAAATTTTGGCTGATATGAATAGTATTAAGAATCAGGATATCGAAAGTGACTTATTGCAGGGAACATTAGAAAATGTGCTAAAATCAGTTGAATTCTTTCAAACTGATAATTTTCCTGAGGCAAAGTTTAAACTTCATTCTGTTAATGAACTGGAAAATAGTAAATATGAAATTATCGGAGATTTAATAATATTTGATTTTGGAGTTTGCACACATTTCGAGGCCAATATTACTTACACTCCGGATAGCGTTTATGTTAAAACAAACTCGATAATCCTCGACCGAACTAACTGGGGCATCTATTATCTTTCGAGAAGAAACCTTTTCCCTGCGGAAGGTGAGGAGGGATTTGTAGTGCCGGATACAGTGAAAATTGATGCCTATCTACAGGCAAGCAGGAAGAAAAAATAAATTATTTAATTCTAAACAATTTATTAAGAAAGGAAGCTTTCTTCTCTTTACTCATTTCCTTGATCTTTTCTTCCGGGTGGTCACCTAAACCAAGAACCTCGGTCTTATTACAGTTCTTTACAATCAGTTCTTCAACCATCTCATCATAATTTATCCCTCGTTCTTCGAAGTATTCATTGATGAATTTTACTCCTGCTTCCATCCCGGAAAAATCCTCGATTGCACATAGGGCTTTATAAAGTGGGATTACAGCATTTTTAACATTGTCGTTGACAGGTCTCCTGTATGCTGTATAGTTTATAACATTACCATTTTCATCAACCTTTGTAACAAAATCTGTTACTACCCAGTAGTACCTGCCATCTTTAGCAAGATTTTTTATTACAGCCATTACATTCTCCATATCCATGATATGATCCCATACTATTTTAAACATAGTCTTGGGCATATCAGGATGCCGAATGAGATTGTGATAAGACCCGACAAGTTCATCTTCACTATAACCAGACACCTCTGAAAATATATCGTTGGCTTCAGTAATTACTCCTTTAGGGTCTGTTACACTTATTAAGACCTTGTCATCGGGGATAATAATTTCCTCATCAATTGGTTGAGGGCGATCTTTTTTTGTTAATCCTATTCCACTCATTTTGGCTCAATGTTTAAGGATTAAATATACTAAAAATAACAAGCATTTTTTCGTGTATTAAGAGAAATATGTACTCATGCAGGGCAAAGAATATTACTCTATCTTAGTATGTGTCTTAAGCGAAAATGCAATTGGTTTTTGAGAAAACATCGCTTTGGTTTGAGTCCATACACCGGCAAACAAATCTGACTCTCGATAAGCATTAAGGTACTTCTCATCATGCCACTTACTGTATGTGCTAAAACTGTTAGGATCATTATAATCAACCATAAGTTCAAGGTAATCACAGCCTTCCACATTCCTTATCTTGTCCTTTACTTTATCGAACATGGCCAGAAAATTATCCTTTTCTTCCGGTTTAAAATGCATTTTAACAATCCTGATAAGCATCTTTGGTGTTGTGTCAAGTTTAAGATGTCACTAATTAAATTTCACTAAAATCTGGCTGTCATAATCAAGACCTAGCAGCTTGCCGGCATGACCATGCTTTATTCCTATCTCCATTACCCCAAGGTGGTTAAATAACACAAAACAATCGCTGGCTTCAACTTCACTTGGAGAATAATTGATACTATCAATCTTTTCCTTACCTATTCTAATTATAAATGATTTACCATCTGAATAGGTATCAAAATCTTCCTTTTTAATATTAGTTATCAGGTTTCCGTAGTGGTCAATATGTACCACATGCCCAATGATGGCATGTTCGTTAGCCCTTACAGAACGTTTTAAGAATCGCTTCATCTCAGCGTAATCGCTACCTGCTTTTTCAAGCATCGTACCATTCGCGAGGTCTACTGCAGCACTTGCCATGATATCTTTTGAAGGAAATGTTGATTTTCCATTTTCAGAGATCAGCACCACTTTTTCCGGGTTCAATTCTGATATCAGACTTAATAATCCATTATCAGCAGCAATAAAGAAATGTCCTTCAATTTTTGCGGCAATAATTTTATTGTCACTGGTTCCCAGTGAGTCAACCGCTACAATATGAATTGTGTTTTCGGGAAAGTTGCGAAATGCCGACCCAATTATAAAAGCTCCTTGTGCAATATTAGATTGATCAACATCATGACTAATGTCAACAACATTAATTTTTGGATCTTTGCTTAATATTGTTGCTTTAAGAATAGCTGCGTATGCATCACGATGTCCAAAATCAGATGTAAGCGTGATGATTGCCATAGTACTAAAAAGGAAGAATTATGTAATTTTGATGAGCGTAAAATTAGTTAATTTTTAAGCATAATTAAGTTTATATAAACAGAATACTCTTGGTAGAAAGGATAATAACATTAGAAAACATCTCTCTCCCGGACTTTTTGGGAGTGGAAAATAAGAATATACTTCAATTGGCAGAAGCATTTCCTGAAAGTAAGATCATTTCAAGAGGGAATGAGATACAGATTAAAGGGGCTACCAGTGAAATACTTCAGATCAATGATATATTAAATGGTCTTATAGAGCATTATCATAAATTTGGTAAGGTAACTAAGGAGAACGTGGAGTCATACATACAGGAAGAAGAAACTCACCACTTGCCACATAGCTCTGAGCAGGCATTGGTTTACGGATCCAAAGGCAATGTGATTAAACCTAAATCGATCAATCAGCGAAAATTGGTTGAGGCTGTTTTTGATAATGATATTGTATTTGCTATAGGACCTGCCGGAACAGGTAAAACTTATATTGCAGTTGCTTTGGCGGTTAGAGCATTGAAGAATAAGGAAGTAAAAAAAATTGTTATTACCAGGCCTGCAGTAGAAGCCGGTGAGAGCCTGGGATTTTTGCCCGGAGACCTTAAGGAGAAGGTTGATCCTTACCTGCGACCGGTCTACGATGCGCTTAATGATATGCTGCCTAAAGAAAAATTGAAGTACTACCTTGAGAACGATGTAATTGAAATAGCACCACTGGCCTATATGCGTGGCAGAACTTTGCATAGGGCATTCATCCTGTTGGATGAAGCTCAGAATACCAGGCATATGCAGATCAAGATGTTTCTTACAAGGATGGGGCCACAGTCGAAAGTGATAATCACAGGAGATACAACACAAATTGATTTACCGAATAACCAGCATTCAGGATTACTCGGAGCAATTGACCTGGTTAAAAATATTGAAGGTATTGGTGTTATTAAACTGGGAGAAAAAGATGTAGTAAGACATAAGCTGGTGAAACAAATAGTGGCAGCTTATGAAAAGAAAAAGAAATAATGAACAACCTGGTCGTAGCGTGACGCTACGACCAGAGTAGGACAAACACACTATGTACTTCTGGTCAAAGTTTCCATTTGTAAGAGTTGTAATATTTTTTATACTCGGAATTCTTTCAGGAGTATTCCTGCCCGGATATCAGATTGGTGCAGGAGTGGGGCTTATTGTATCTGTTTCGTTCCTCATTATTTTGAGCTATAAAAGGAAGAACCTCCTGATAAAACTAAATCCTGTTTATGGATCTGTAATTTCCTTGTCATTCCTGCTTTTTGGCTACCTGATGCTATGGCAGGCAACCGATACAATCAGGTCAAACCATATTATTAATTTCAATAAAGGAGAATATTACGCTGCTAAATTGATTTCGCAACCTGAAATAAAAGGTAATTTTTTGAGAGCAAAAGTTAAGATAAGCGCCATAAAGCAGCAGGATTGGATAAAGACTTCAGGTAAAGCTATGGTTTATCTTAGGTATAATGAGGGAGATACACACTTGTCCTATGGTGATGAGATAATGGTAAAGGGTTTTCCGGGCCTTGTTGAAAAATCAAGAAATCCATATGAATTTGATTATCGACAATACCTGGCGTACAACAATATTCATCACCAGGATTTTGTAAACAGGAACAAATGGACCATATCAAATCGCGCATCAGGATTTAGCCTGGTTGGTATATCGATAAAAATCAGGAATAGGCTGGAACAGGTTTTG
>JBDLIU010000392.1:0-4224 GCA_039714715.1 Bacteroidota bacterium | reverse complement strand
ATTCTGACATTGATTAACTGGTTGAAACCTTTAACCTCAGACCAGTGAAATACTAAGCTTCTATTCAGAGAATAAATACGAAAACCTTATATTGCTCGTTAGTTTCTTATTCCCACATTATTACAGATTTCTGAATGCCCAAAATAGCTTTTCTTGATACTGAAGTACAACCCACAACTGGGAAGGTACTTGACATAGGTGTTGTCAACGGTAAGGGAGAAATACTTCATACTAGTTCCATTGCTGAGGCAGAAGATTTTTTGAAGGATGCGGAGTATATCTGTGGTCACAACATCATTGACCATGATCTTACCTATTTGGATAAAGCCCTTGATAGGCAGTTCTGTGAGAATTCCAGATTCATTGATACACTGCATCTTTCTCCACTTCTATTTCCCAAGAAGCCATACCACAATCTGGTGAAGGATGATAAGCTACAGACTGATGAATTGAATAACCCTGTTAATGATGCGCAAAAAACCAAGGATCTTCTTAATGATGAAGTAGCAGCATTCATTAATCTGGGAGCCCCTCTAAGATCAATTCTCGTTGACCTATTGAAAGACAGCATATATTTCGATTCATTTTTTGATTTTACTCAGCAATCGGAGGTTGAGCAGGAAGTTTCGAAAAAGGTGATGGAGCTGTATTCTGACAAAATCTGCAATAATGTAGATCTTGTAAAAATAGGCAAAAAGCATCCAATAGGGTTTGCATATGCCCTTACTCTTATAGGAAGTGGACACCCCAATTCAGTAACGCCTCCGTGGGTTTTGCATAGATTTCCTGAGGTCGAGCGAATCATGTTCCAGTTGCGATCAAATCCTTGTATTCAAGGATGTCCATATTGCAAAAAAGCATTCTCTTGGAGTCTGCCTTCATATGCAGCTTTTGTAAATGGCAAAGTAAAATCCCCAGATTTTCGCAAAGATAAACCCCCACTTTTTTAAGGGTAACTTCAATAATTAGATTTGTAAAAAAATCTAAGATATTGAAGCAAAAAGAAAAGCTAAAAATGTGGTATCAAGTAGAATCTTTGCGAGGGAAGAATCTCAACAAGAGTCAGATTGCCCGGGAATTGGGAATAGACAGGGGAACTGTTCGTAAGTATTTATTGATGAGTGAAGAGGTGTTTTTGGAGCACATTCAAAATGTGCGCCGAATGCCGAAGAAGTTAAAAGCGTATTATGGCTATGTTGAAGACTTATTAAAGGAACATCCGTATTTATCTGCGGCGCAGGTTGAAGATCGTTTGAAGGAAAAATATGATGATCTTCCAAAAGTACATTCCAAGACAGTGTTCAATTTTGTTCATAACATACGCAGACAAAAAGGTATACCAAAGCCTAAGGCGATAGAAACACGCCAATTTGAACAAATACCTCCTACTCCATATGGACAGGAAGCGCAGGTTGATTTTGGTGAGCGTTGGATGAAGACTGTTTCCGGATCAAGGATCAAGGTGAATTTTATGGCTATGGTGTTGAGTCGATCAAGGTATAAGCATGTATATTTTACAGATCGGCCTTTCACTTCACAAAGTGCTATAAAAGCACATCAATTGGCCTTTGACTATTTCCAGGGAGTTCCCAAAAAGATACTATACGATCAGGATAAAGTATTTATTCATGATGAGTATGGAGGAGATGTTGTACTGACAGCTAAGTTCAAACGCTACATCGAATCAGAGTCCTGTAAGATAGTATTTTGCCGAAAAGCAGATCCACAGACAAAGGGTAAGGTGGAGAATGTGGTCAAGTATGTAAAGAATAATTTCATTAGTGGAAGGAATTTTCATTCGTTGGAACAATTAAATGAGGATGTTCTTAAATGGCTGGATCGCACGGCAAATGCAAAAAAGCATGGATCTACCCAAAAGATTCCAAAGTCAGAATGGTTGATTGAGAAAGAATCTTTATTAGCTGTTAAAAGTAGTAATATTTATTATATAACCGAGCCTGACCGTCGCAGATATAAAGTTCGAAAAGACAATACTATTGCGTATAAACGTAACTTTTATACAGTACCCACAGGCACTTATGTGGATAAAAATAGTAGTGTGTGGCTGGAAATGAAAAACGATCAATTGAATATTTTTGATGCAGACAACGAAAGCCTGATTGCTACTCATATGATCAGTATCTTGAAAGGAAAACTCATTCGAAATAATGACCACCTCAGAGATAAGCAAAGCAGTATGAAAGACAAAGAACAACGGCTTGTCTCCATGCTGGGCAAAGACACTCAGTGTACAACTTATCTTCATGCAATTCATTCCGATAAGCCAAGATATTATCACGATCATTTACGGGAAATCCTGAAAATACTTCAATCATATGACGTATCTGTAGTAAAAGTAGCTATGCACAAATGTTTGTCCTTGGGGGTTTTGAATGCCTATGACCTAAGGAAGATGATCGAACAAATGAGTACAAAAAACACATCTGAATATGATAAGCTAAACCTAAAGGGATTGATAGTGCCAAAAGCAGGTATTAAACCAATAAGAAGCGATATCAATACCTATGAATTCATTATGAAACAAAAAACTTAACCATATGGAACAAATAGAAATTATACGTCAATATGCCCAGAGTCTACGGCTGACCAGAATGAAAAATGAACCTGAATCCATTATCCATGAAGCGCAGCTGAATAAGCCCGGATATCTGGAGTTTACAAAATCATTATTGGAAAGAGAGGTCAAACACAGACAGCAAACGGATCTGCAGCGACGAATCAAAATGGCACGCTTACCGCATCACCATCTATTGGATCACTTTGATCATAAATATGATAATGGTATGACTAAAACACAATTAAATCAACTACGAGAACTGGTCTGGTTAGAACAAAATTACAATCTGATATTGATGGGACCTTCTGGTGTAGGGAAAACCTACATTGCCTCGGGTCTGATCTATGATGCGGTAATGAGTGGATACAAAGCATATTTTATAACCATGGATGAATTAATCAATATCCTCAAACTAAAAAACATCACATCAAAAGCAATGAATATGTACAATCGATTACTAAAATGTCATTTGTTGGCCATCGATGATATTATGCTCTTCCCTGTAGCAAAACCCCAGGCAGTTGAACTGTTCAACCTGGTTAATCAATTACATGAAAAAGCATCTATTATCATCACCACTAACAAAAGTCCAAAAGAATGGGCCCAAACACTCGATGACGAAGTTTTAGCTACAGCTATGCTCGATAGATTGCTTTATAGGTGTGAAGTTGTTAAATTACACGGTAAAAGTTACCGAATGGAAAATAGAAAAACTATATTTGAATCAAATTAATTAACCACCCCAGGTGGGGAAAACCGATTGCGAAAATCTGGGGATTTTACATTTGCCATTTACAGCTTTTTTGATTTTTAAAATTTTATATCAAATTCAATTTTTGGATTAAACTCTAAATACTCATTTATACCAACATGGACATTGATTGGCATAATATTTATCGCAGTCCTCTTATTTCTTGGATTTATTCTTAAAGCACCCCCAAAATACCCTCCAAAATGATAGTCACTCACATAACTTGATTTTAAATTTTCAGGATAAAATTCTGGATCTCCTCCTGATCCTTTCAATCCCCTTGAATTGTTAATGAAGACTCCTGCCCCTAATACAATTGAGACAGATTTTATTCTAATTAAATCATAGAATAAATATGAACCTAGATTAAATGAATTGAAATATTGGTTTCTCGCTCCTGTCGGAAATAGTTTTGAACTATACTGACCAATACTGAAATTGGGATTAAATCTTAGTCTGTCATTCAAAATTTCTTTTTGATAACCAATTGTATAGATAGTTCCACTTCCTTCAGTATTTTTACCCATGTGCATTCCAAAACCTATTCCTAATTTGATGCTATTTCCTGAGTATAATTGTCCAAATGATTTACTTGGGTATGTTATCACGAATAAAAGAATGAGCACAAATATTCTTATTTTCATTTTGTATAGTGTTCTATTGATGAATAAACCTAATTGCGCACAACGGGAGTCCGCGCATCAACCCTCGTTTTCTAATTTTCGCTCGCTAATTTGGCCCTATTTGACCTTATAAGCCTATGTACGCAACTCAAATTTACGGAATTATTATTTTTGTTTTTATAAAAAAATATTTTTAAAAGCTTAAAACGACCCCTTTTGATTCATTTTTACCAAAAATATAGAGAATAAGGCTTTTTAGCCTTGATTTGAGC
>JBDLIU010000391.1:0-4242 GCA_039714715.1 Bacteroidota bacterium | reverse complement strand
TTTTCGCAAAAGGCGTGACAGGCAGTATGGAATTTACATATTGTTGAACTAAATCCCGCTACCGCGGGCTGGCTCCAAATCAAATCTACATAAAATCCATAATTTGTTCTTCCATATTCACCTTTAATTCTGTATGCTATGAAAAAAAAGGAATGAGCCCACCATCGTTGAGAAAGCAATTCAGACGGTTTCTGGTTTTGAGAACGTTTACAAGACCCTTCATCAGCAGGTCACCATGCAGGGTCAGAGCCAGAGCACACTTAACAATTACATCCGCAGGATAGCGAGCATCAGCCTTCACTTTCAGCAATTGCCTGAGCATATCTCGGATGATGAGTTAAAAGATTATCTGACCTCTCTGGCCCTTGATAAGAACTCCCCTTCACGCAGCAGCTTCAAGCATATGGTTTATGGCCTTCGTTACTATTTCCGGCACATCGGAGATAACCAGCGAGCCATTAACCTGCCATCGTTGAAAGGGGATACCAAGCTTCCGGTAATCCTAAACCGTAGTGAACTCAAAGAACTATTCCGTGCACCCACACTGTTGAAGCACAGAATTGTCCTCACGCTAATCTATTCTGCTGGTTTGCGAGGCCAGGAAGTGATCAATCTTAAGCAGTCAGACATCGATTTTGAGCGCAAGACAATCCATATCCGTCAGAGCAAATACAAGAAAGACCGCATTGTACCCCTGTCAGAGTACATGTCCCGGGGACTGCAGAAATACCTATCAATAGAGCACCCACATATCTGGCTGTTTAATGGCAAAGAGGTTGATGGACGCTACAGTGTTCGTGGTCTGAGCTGGGTAATGCGTGTAGCCCTGAAGAAGACGGGGATAAAGAAGAAGGTCTGCCTCCATTCACTCCGGCACAGCTACGCAACCCACCTGCTGGAAGAGGGAGTCGATATCGTTACCCTTAAAGAACTACTGGGCCACTCAGATGTAAGCACCACTATGATCTATCTTCATGTGGCCCGTTGTGCGATTAGCCAGGCATACAGTCCGCTGGATACGCTCTATAAGGATGCCTTATGAACCGCCCGAAGTACGAGGTAGCTGAGGTCATTGAACGATTTAGAGAGCGGTTTATCGAAAAACACCAGCCCAATGGATATCAGCTCCGTGTTCTTGGAGCATTGTCCAAATGCCGGACCTCAGCGCTGGGTGGTCATAAGTATAGGTGTGACCATTGTGGAAGCGATCAGATCAGCTACAACAGTTGCCGCAACCGTCACTGTCCAAAGTGTCAGGGATCCAACCAGGCTTTCTGGGTCGAGGATCGAATAAATCATGCTTATCCTGTCAATCATTATCATATTGTCTTTACCGTTCCTGAATCGCTCCATGGTATTTGCATGCTGGATAGCAAATGGTTTTACAATCACCTGTTTGCTGCTGTATGGGACACCTTGCGCTCTTTCGGATACAGTCATTACGGAGTAGAGAGTGGAGCCATCTGTGTCCTTCATACCTGGGGGCAAAACCTGAGCCTGCATCCTCATATCCATTGCATCGTCCCCTCGTTGGGTTACTCCCTGAGAGGGGAAATAAAGCATATCGGTAAACAAGGGAAGTATCTGTACCCGATAACCCAGTTAAGCAGAAAGTTCCAGGGCAAGTTCATGGCAGAGATAAAGGGTCAGCTTATCAAGGGCGGGTTATTATCCCAGTACCGATCATCGATTAAAATGGCATGGAGTACTCCCTGGGTGGTTCACTGTGAGCCATCACTGGGCAAGCCTGAGCATGTGGTGGGTTACCTGGGACAATATATCCACCGGGTGGCTATCAGCAACCACCGTATTGTTGCAGTGAATGACCTTCAGGTGCGCTTTATGCTTAAAGATAACCGGGATCAGGGTAAGGTAAAGCCAACTACCCTTACCGGAGAAGAGTTCTTGCGCCGGTTTTGTCTGCACATCCTGCCATCGAGGTTTGTTAAGATACGGTACTACGGAATCTATAGCACTCGCTTTAGGACCACTATCCTGAATGACAAGCTGAAGATGGTCATAAAGCCTGTGGAAACCACTACTGAACGTATCAACCGCCTGATGGGTATTGATGTGCGCCAATGTCCCATCTGCAGAATGGGTCAACTGCTCCCGGTAGCTACCGTGCCGCGTATTCGTCCACCACCACCGGTGCTGGTGCCACAGGTAACAAATTAATGCTCTATGGATCGTCTCTGCTATAAGTGGGCTGGGACTGGATTGTTTGAAATGCAGGAATACACCCTTAAAACTGAACTATATTGCCAAAAATCGAAAATTATACCGGGTCTAAGGCCAAATGGAATGATCATATCCCATTACAATGCCAGATATGTGAAGAGATCGTTAGAAAAACACCCTGAATAAAAATTATGCAATCCCCATAGAAGCCACAACCTGGGATCTAGTTCAACCGGGGCTTCATTACTGGGCGCTGCGCGCCGTATGAAGCCCTATATATTGTGCATAGTTGTTTATTCCTCGTGATAAATATGAACTTCATTATTCTCGAAATCGACTATATAAATATTATCCTGAAATAAGGCAATATCAATTGGTAAGGTTTCTTCTATTCCATTTGGTCTAATATCTTTTTGCAAAATCAATTCACTTTCCTTGTTGTATATTTCTAAACTCCTACCATAAAAAGTTGCAAGATAAATATATCGGTCAGCTTTTATTGTCAATCCAGGATTGTTGGGCATTGCAGCCATTGTTCCTGTTCTTGAATTTGAATAGAAAGTATATGATGTGTCAGCTTTGAAATCAAGTCTTGTAATTTGGCAAATAGAGACATCGCTATTAATTTCAGAATCTATTTTTACTGGACCTTGTCCGGTAATATAAATACTTTCCTCTGATTCCACCTCCATATCTGATACAAGCAAATATGGTTTATCATTTGTAATTGGAATATGAATATAATCTGCTTGCCCACTTGTTTTATCAATCTTATAAATCACAATCTCACCACTGGTAACATATATATGATCATTCGAAAAGTCTATCGCTGAAAATTGCCAATAATTCTCAACTTCCGAAAAATCGAATTCGTTTTTAAGATTGCCATTCAAATCGAAATGTAAAACACAAAAACCAGTGGATGTTATCCACATATCATTGCTTAGACTCATTGGTTTTACTAAAACATAAATGTCATTGTCATCAATACACAAATCTACCGGTGAATATCTGTCATATAATCCTGAATTAAATGATTCAAAATCAATAATAGTTTCGTGTAGTTCTCCTTTTAAGTTGAATTTCTGGATTTTTGAGTTATAATCTGAAATCGATGTATTATGATTTACTAGAAAAATATTTCCATGAATTTTTTCTATAGCAATTGCAATTGGTCTTGTTTCTGTAGAAAAACTCTCTTCATAAGAAATTGATTCAGGCCTAAGATTATCTTCCTTTTCACAACTAAAAAAGAGAGTTGTTACAAACAAAAGATAAATTGTTGTAATTGTCTTCATCTTTTATGGAATTTAGGTCAGTCATTATAAGATGATTTTGTTACAAATAAAGTTGCGCGGCTCCATACAATTATGCAACAACGGTCAAGAGTAAGTTCCTGTTTGCCAAGAGGCACGTCTTTTTGCTATGCAATTTGCTCTTCATCTAAGTTAGAACTTGGTTGCAAAAAGCGTGACTTGGCAAATGGAATTTACTCAGTGTTAGCAACAGTAATTACTTTTCAATTATAAATAGACCTATTAGGTTCTTCTCAAGGTGTTCCTTTTGTCCAGGCAGATATTTCATTGCTTGGTAAAAAATTCTTTGAGCTGCGCAATCTCTAAACCCGATTAACTCGTCAATGTCATTTGCTATTCCAATAGCTGTCATGATTTGTCTTACTCCGATAGAATCTATATCCTTGCTTAGGTTTGGAATGAGAACTTCCCCACGAAAAACAATTCTATTTCTTTTAGTGTTGTAGTATGCTTTCTCTTTTAACAGAATTCTATATTCTACTTCTCGGTTACCTATATTGATGGTTGCAAGATCTTTGGTTGAAATTGAATCGCAAGGATGGCTAAATTCATTAAGATTAACAGATTGAGAATATGCATTTCCTATCGACAATGGAAAGATTAGAATCACTAGCCAAGAGTATCGTTTCATGTCAATTATTGTTGCTAACGGTCCGGCGCTATGAGCCGTTATTAGCCGCCATCCATTTTCCGTTTTTACGCTATTAAAGATAGGGGATAAGGGTTTAGGAATCAAAACCGGTTT
>JBDLIU010000390.1:0-4258 GCA_039714715.1 Bacteroidota bacterium | reverse complement strand
CTATAAGTGAAGCAGCAAAATCCACGTCAGGTTTGTAGGCATCCGTGGGAGCCTGTTCTATGGTTGACCCACCAATTCCCCCGGAGGATAATTGATCGTTCCAAACCAGTTTGTGGTAATCGATGCCCTGCTGTGTGTAGTTAAAGTGAACCCCGGGCCTCAGATGAAAGTCTTGATTCACTTGTATATCGTAGGAGTAGAGGACCCCTGCATTTAAAAGCCCCAGATTACCCGAACCAGCCACATCGCGCATGACCAGCACACCCACCCCGCTGTTAAAGTTTTCGAAGAAATGGTCGTAGGAGAAACTATAGGTAACAAATACATTGTTTAATTCAGGCCACTGGTTCCTATAAACGGCAGAAAGCCTGTCACCGGCTGTTGCACCAGCAAAGGATGGAGCCAGATATAGCGGATTTGCATAAAACTGGGTGAACTGCGGATCCTGACCCTTTGTCCATGCAAACGTACTAACAATGAATATGATAAGTAAAAATCTTCTCACAAAGCCCGTTCTGTTAATTATTTGAATTAACAGCTTTTTCCTTCAAACATCCATGGTTTCGAACATACTCTAATAAGTTATGTAAACGAGATTTTTTGGAATAGGTTACAGTTGAATTCCAATTGGGGGGAATAAAGTGGTGCAGAATTCTGGGAGAATTGTTCTGCCTAAAGTTCATTCGTTGAATTCAGAATACTCCAGTAGACAAATTATTGCAAAATTTGCATTAAGAATCATGTATTCAGTTATTTAGTTTGCCATCCAGTAAGGAAAATAGATTGGCCTGAACACTTTTGCAGTTGTACTGATTAAATATTTTCTTTTTTGATGTCATCAGATACTTGATAATATCTTCAGGATTTCTTGAATGGTAGACCAGACCATCATTGAACATCTTTTGATCTACTCCGAGTATTTTGCTGCCCGCATAGAAAGACACTGCCGGAGTCCCCATAATGGCAGCTTCACGGGAAAAGGAACCGGCACCAGTAAGTATGGCAGTTGAGTAGTATGAAACATCTAATCCATTCAAAGGCTTTGAAGGAATAAAAACTCTGTCATCTGCCGGGATCAGTTCATAATCTGATTTATATCTGGGTAAAAAGAGGATATTGAATTTTTTGCTTAATAATTTCTCAACCAGAGCAGGTACTATGCTTGAAACTCCTTTGGGAATGTACGCAGCCTGTATGTTCTCCGGCCGCACGGTAACAAATTCATCAAACGGAAGGCCATCCAAAAACGATGTATCCGGCTCATAATCTGCGATATAAATATGCTCTTTAAATCCATTATAGCATAATAATCTGGATGGATCTACTCCCATTTTATACATGGCATTTTTATCTATGTGCTCAGGAGAAATCACCCAACTTGAGAATTTACTATATAGCCAGTTAGGGGATATATCATTGTCATCAAATACAAAAGCCGGTTTACGCTTTAGCCAGCTAACCAGGGGTGCTTCGTTATTTGATGAGAAACTGATATCAAAGGAATCGATATGATGATACAATTGCTGGTATCTTCTGAGCAGTGCAAGTATCTTATTAAATTTTTTCCTTCCGCCATGTTTTCCATATACCTGAAAATCAATCTGGTATAGTTTCAATAGGTCTAAGGTCTCAACAAATTCCCTTGCTGTACACAATGAATCGAAACCTTTTAGCTTGTAATAGTTAATTAAGGGTTTGAAGAAATTGACATGTGGGGGATTTGTAAAATCAAACCAAATATTCATGCTGTAATGGCTTCTAACCTAAATACTTTCCAATGATTGTTGACCCTGCAAAAACCTGTTCTCCCTCTCTAACGAGTATCTCACAGTTCCTTGGTATAATAAGGTCTGCTTGAGATCCCCATCTTATTTTACCGAATATATCTCCTCGCTTAAGAGCATCACCCACTTTCGACATAACAATGCATCTATTTACGCCTCTGGCAGCAATCTGAACAACACCGGCCTTTATGCCATCATCCCGTTCAAAGACTGTTGTGTTTCTTTCGTTAGTCAGGGTAGATTCAGGAGTATTCAATCCGATCGAAGTTCCTGGAGTATGCTTCATCATTATCACTTTTCCACTAATTGGGGCACGATTGTAATGTACATCAAACAGGGTCATGGCAATACCAATTAAATAGCAGGGTTGTTCCAGTATCTCGGTTTTAGTGATTTCATGAATACCCGCAATTCGTTTTTTCTTCACAGTAACCGGGATCTGATTTCTTTCTAACTCTTTTATATATATCACCCTTCCATCAGCCGGTGAGACTATTTCATCCTGTCCCCCTGGAATGTGCCGTTTAGGATTTCTGAAAAAACGAAATAAAAACAATCCTATGAAGAGTATCAGAACAACAAAACCTACAACAAAAGGTGTCATAATCCAAAGCGGTACAGATATAAGCTCCCATATTCCCAGGGATAGAATCGAAGAAATAATGGCAAGAGAAATGTTGTCTGTATAAAGATATTTTCGGTTGAATCCTCCTTTTGCTACCCAGAATACAAACATGGAAGTAGAGAGAAGGAAAGTTGACATTACTATGATGATTTGTTCCATATAGCTTTTATTTAAATCTGTTTGCTAGTATTCGGAAGCCCCTTAGAACTATCAGAAAGGGTGATATTATGGCAGGCATTAGATCGCTGGATGCATATATTGCTGGTACTTTCTTTTCTTTTAAGGATGCTAGGTATGCACCAAAAGGCAGTACTCCTTTTAGGATAGCTTTACATGAAAAAACAGAATCTGTTAACCTGTTAATCCAGTACACATTTTTCAAATAGTCTTCTGGATAGACTTTATCGCCTGTACAAAAGTAATTATAGATGTATAACGCGAAGTCAATGCCACAAGTCTTTGCCAGGCCAACCCAAAGCCATGTTCTTGCATTAATCTCTATCAATTTGTACTCCTGTGTTGAGTCTTCATATAAGTATTCAATCTCACATACACCAGAATAGTCTAAAGCTTTTAAAAGAGTCTGTGAGTGCTTAAGACATTGTTCCTGGAACATACTTTTTGCGAACGTAGCTGTTCCAAACTGTATGGGATGCTCCCTTACCTTGATCCCCATCCAGTAGGTTTTTATTTCACCATTTATACAAAAGGCAGCGAACGAGATAGTCTTGTTTGTGGCTGAAGTCCGGATAACCTCTTGCGTCATTGTTTTGTTGATCCCATATCTACTATCTATGTCCTTCAACTGATCCTTCAACTGAGATTCATTTTTCGCAACAAACACCTTCTTTCCGAGGGTTTTATAGAAGTCTAATCCGAAGTGTCCTTTTGTTAGCACCGGAAACTTAAAACCAGCCGGGAGTTTATTATCAATTGTATGTAAGTAGCATGTATTTGGTATAGGTATTCCTGCACCTTGTGCAATTTCCAGCAACTTCGATTTATCATAGATGCTCTGGATAATACCCAATCCGGGTGTGATTACATTGTAGTGCTTCTCCAGCCTTTTTTTGTGTTTGGAAATCGTATAAACCGCATGATCATTTGAAGGAAACAGAACCCAATTCCTCAGTTTTTCTTTAGTTGACAGATCTATCAGGAAATCGGCGAATTCATCCTTATGATATTGCTGGCATCGAAAGTACTTCTTACAGTATTTTGAATAACGTGCAATGCAATCTGAGCTGTCCACAATATAAACAGGGATACCTGCTTCACCCAGTGAACGAGTGTTGGAAAGGCCCTGAATATGACCTTCAATAATAATAGCGCCTGTACCAGAATTCAATGATTTGTGAATATGAGTTATTATAAACTTATTGGACGTTTGCGGTAGGATATTACTTTCGCTGGGACTCCTCCCATTATGCTGTAAGGTTCAGAATCATGTGTTAGTACTGCTCCCGCTGCAATTATTGTACCCTGGCATATTTTAACTCCCGGCATAATGATTGCATTAGCTCCAATCCATACATCGTCTTCGACAAGGACTGGGTCAGATTCGCTTTCACCTTGCAGAATCATTGGAGTATCAGTGGAAGAAAAGTTATGTTTCTTTCCCAGAAAAGTTACATAACGTGCAATCATAATATAATCTCCGAGAAAAACGTTATCGAGTTTTACGTGTTCATTAATATAACAAAAATCCCCGATCTTAATTCCTTGTCCATTTCCTATATAGACATGATCCTGAATCTTACAATGGTTCCCAATAGACATCATTTTTGATAGCCAGAAGATTCGGAATTTGTTAAATAACCTGCCTCCAGGATAGCTTGTCCTTGGTAAT
>JBDLIU010000389.1:0-4258 GCA_039714715.1 Bacteroidota bacterium | reverse complement strand
TATATATGAATCATTGTGGAATAGTCTTTTCAAGTAATCAAAAAATAGCTAATAGCATATATCAATTATATCAATACCGGTTTAACAATTAACTTCCTTAGCCTAAATGTTTTTGATGACATAAATGATAAATAAAAGAAATAAATCAGCCTGAATAAACCAAATAACCTGTCTCAATACAATGACTAGTACAGGATTCTAATAACTTTGATTGAAGAGGATATTATCAAAATGAAAAAGACCGTGACAATGGAATGGACTAAGTCAACTAAGGGTACACAAGTTTATTCATGTAATAATACAGATACACCAGTATCTTCAATATACATCAAAAGAAATGCATTGCCAGATAAAGCGCCTAAAAATATCACGTTAACTATTGAATATGATGAAACTGAATAATAGCTAACCAATATAAATTAGTACCATGGATATGTATCCTATTAAGAATTAAGGAGATTAAAAAGTAGATGAAAGAATCAATATTTGCAGAGTTTCAGTATTATATAAAACGAATCAATAATGCTAGAAAATTGGGTGTTTTAGAAAAGGGTGACACACTTGACGATTTAGAAGAACGATTTAGAGTGCAAGTTGAAAATGGTTTGGTGATGACCGATCCAGATTCACAAGAAATTTCTATGGAAATATTGCTGTCCGATCTTTCAGAAGATAAGAAAAAGAAATACTTATTAGAATTAAGAAAGACAGGTCAAACCACTTTTGAGATAAAAAAAGAAAAAGTGTCACAATCAAAGGGCAGTGGAAATAAGCAAGATGATATGGAACGAGCATTAGACTTAATTGTCAGTGCATTAAAGGCTTCGGGGCTGCGTGTACAAAAACAACCTTTAGGGGTGAAAATGTTACAAGCAGCCCATGCGCTAGGTGATTTTAGTTATACTGATCCCAGTGATTTAAAACTTCTATTTGTTAATACCATTAGGCTATCAGGACATGTTAAAAAAGCAGATCCTCTAAAATTGGCTGCAACATTTAATAAGCTGCTCGTATAATCTAATGAAATAAGGCTGGTAAAATTAGAACAGTCTAAAACAAATAGTATCTGATAAATTGAAAAGATATGGTTCTGCTAAATTAGAAGTGATGCCATCTGTAACTCATATTCAAGATCGTTATTTAAATAACCGGGCAGAAAATTTCACCAAAGAACGAGACAACAGGAATGACAAATGAGAGGTTTTAAATCATACAAATAGACACAGCTATTTTTATCAGTGCATGGGCAGGTCAATAATTTGTATAATCTGGGACGTTATTTAATGAGATCCCAGAATTACAGATTATTTCGTGAACGAGCTATAAATGAATGGTCTGTGATTTCTTACGCCTGAAATTTATGGAACAGTAGAGTTTCTTGATGAATAGAAATTAAGTTGACAGTACGATTTTGAGTGAGCTAGTGGAAGCCAATCAATATCTGGCCACCCGGCTTCTGAGTAAAATAGAGGCCTATCAGAAATATTATCTGTAATAGTAACGAATTGTTTGAGGAATAGTCTGTAAGGCAAATGTATGAGTGATTTATTTAAAGAAAAAGCAAAAGATTGGGATATGCGTGATCATGTTAAAGCATTATCGGATGCTATTGGTGCAATGATTCTAAATAAAATTGATTTTACAGAAAAAATGACTGTGATGGATTTCGGTGCAGGTACTGGATTAATCTGTTCACATCTTATCTCAAAGGTATATAAAATAACAGCGGTTGATGTCTCACAAGCTATGCTGGAAAACTTATCAAAAAAAACTGAATTGCAGAATAGGGTAGAAGGCATCTGTCAGGATATCACAGTACAGCCGCTGGATTTACAGTTTGATGTCATTGTCAGTGCAATGGCTATGCATCATGTTAAAGATATTGATAATCTGATTAAGGCTCTGGTTTCACACTTAAAATCTAATGGTCAGATTGCTTTGGCTGATCTGGATACAGAAGACGGTCACTTTCATTCTGAAAATATCGAGGGTGTTTATCATTATGGCTTTGATCGTAAGGAGTTAAAACATCTTTTTGAAAAAAATGGCTTCCAAAATGTTGAATTTGTCACCACACATACCATTGATAAAGCAGGTAAACCCTATCCAGTTTTTCTGTTAACAGCAATTTTAATAAAATAGTGTCATAAGGACTTAGTCTCAAATTCATAACAACAGGATACTTACAAATTGAATTAATGAAAGTGATGATTAATACCGCTGAATATTATTTAAACCCATTGATTCTATTTTGCATGAGTATATATTCATGGCTGATGAGCTATAGAGTCTTGTATAAGGAGTATATCAAATGAATCATAAACTTTTTCAGCCATTTAAATTAGGGACTATTTCTCTTAATAACCGTATCGTTATGGCTCCGATGACACGCTGTCGAGCTGGAGAAGAAGATATACCCACTGCGCTTATGGCAACCTATTATGCGCAAAGGGCAACTGCAGGTTTAATTATTACTGAAGGTACTCCAGTTTCCCCTAAAGCCAGAGGCTATCTATGGACCCCGGGTATTTATACCCAACAGCAAATGGGGGGATGGGCACAGATCTGTAATGCTGTACATCAAGCAGGTGGCAAACTCTTTATGCAAATCTGGCACGTGGGTCGTATTTCTCATAGCAGTTTACAGCCCGATGCGGGTTCTCCAGAAGGGCCAACTGATGAATTGAGTAGTGATACTGTTTGTTTTGCTTTTGATGATGAGGGTAATCCTGGTAATGTCTCAACTAGCCAGCCAATAGCGATTGATGGAGACGGTATTCAACGGATTAAAGATGAGTTTGTCCAGGCGGCTTTGAATGCCAGGCAAGCAGGTCTTGATGGCGTTGAAATTCATGGTGCTAATGGTTATTTGTTTGATGAGTTTCTTAATTCCATCACCAATACCCGTCAAGATGAATATGGTGAAAGCGTTGAAAACCGTTGTCGCTTTTTACTGGAAGTGGTGGATGACGTTTCTGAAGCCATTGGTGCAACTCGAACCGGTGTACGTATCTCACCGAATGGGCGTTTTAATGACATTCCAGAAGATCCTGAAATGGAAGCCACCTTTACTTTTCTTTCCCATGAATTAAATAAACGAGGTATCGCATTTCTTCATATTAATGATCAGGGCACTTTCGGTCTGCCTTCGATCCCAGAAGGTTTAATTCCCAAAATCCGTGATGTATTCAGTGGCACCATTATATTATGTGGCGGGTATGATGCTGAACGAGCTAAAAATGCGATTGACCAGGGTATTGCTGATTTAGTGGCCTTTGGCATGCCATTCATTGCTAATCCAGATTTACCTGCTCGTCTTGAACAGGGATGGTCACTCAATGAGCCTGATCGAGAGACCTTCTATGGTGGAGCAGAGCAGGGTTATACGGATTATCCTTATTATCAGAAATAGCCACCCCAATGACTCCTGCAATCAATATCGCTAAGAAAAACAAGATCATCTACAAGATCCGTGAATATGAACATGATCCTGTATCTGAGTCCTATGGTTTAGAAGCTGCAGAAAAACTTGATATTCCCGAAGAAAGGATTTTTAAAACCCTGGTGGTCAATATTGAGAACAAAGAACTTGCAGTCGCTGTTGTCCCTGTATCTTCAATGTTGAGCTTAAAGTTAATGGCAAAAGCAGCGGGAGCCAAAAAAGCCGAAATGGCAAATAAAGCAGATGTTCAACGCTCAACTGGCTATGTGCTTGGAGGTGTTAGCCCACTGGGTCAAAAGAAGAAGCTCAAAACATTTATTGATGGCTCTGCTCAAGCGTTTGAAACTATTCTTGTCAGTGCAGGTCGTAGAGGTTTGGAAATTGAGTTAAGTCCAGTGGATTTAAAAATACTTGTAAACGGTGCTTTTTCAAACATTTGTTCATAGTCTCGTTTTATGAGTTTCATTACGTTGAATTGGGAATTTCAAACTGATTAACTTATGTCACACTTATCTCTTAATAAAATAGTCTTACGTTAATACCAGTTAACGTAAGTTGAGCTATTTACGATAAATTATTAGATTTGAAGAGCAATTAAGTTTTATTTTTAGGGAGTAGTTATACAAAGGAATTTCCACCCGCTTAATGAATTCCTGCTAATCGTGATTTGTATGAGGTAATAATGAAAGTTCCAAAATAGCAGGTCACGTCCAAATCAAAACATTAGCATCTACTTATTAAGTAACAAGGGCGTAAAGTGGATACATCAGTCTTTTCTTATTCAGGTCGGTCATGACCTTAAAGCAGAAAGATAGA
>JBDLIU010000388.1:0-4268 GCA_039714715.1 Bacteroidota bacterium | reverse complement strand
GTTTGGGCCATGGGGCATTTGAGTAAGGTTGGTTACTGCAAGTTACTCTTATAAAAGGATTAAGTCAATTAGGAGCACATGAAATTATGACAGCTAACGGTCAGTGTATGCGCTTTACAACTGGCGCGACTTTTGCCTTTTTCGCAAAAGGTGTGACAGGAAGTATGGCGTATGACACAATGTTAGCTGTCGTAAATATTTAGTAATTAATCAAAGCATATCATTCTCCTCCAGCCATTGCCTGATCCGTTCATGTTCGGCATTATACCTGACAAACACTTCACAGACGATTTGCTTTAATTCGGGTTCAGTTTTTATTTCGATCGCCGTTTACTATTTCTCTATCTTAATTAGAAGCAAATGACTTTAGTAACTCTCCTGCCCTTTTTAGACTTGAATTGAACTGATAATGACTTCTCAGATTGTCTAAAAAGTGGTCATATTCTTTGAGAAATGGGATATTTGTTAAACCATAATCAATTGCACGATCTAACCATTTAAAGGCCTCATCATATTCCTCCAAAACTGAATAACATTCAGCCATCATCATTGAGTATCCATCATCCCACCAAGCTGCTTGTTCAACATCTCTATTCAGATATTTCATTGCTTCCTGCTTCTCATTTAGCCACGCATACTTAATAAATTGAGCCAGATTAGACACAATGTGCTTTGGGTGATCATTGGTTAATTTATCGGTAAGGCGAAAAGCCTCTTTATAGTTCCTATTTAATCCGTTTAGCCAGACAAACCATAATAGAAAGGTTGAATTGAATTGTTCTAATTGACGCTGGAAGTCAGCGAATTCATCTATCGCTTTCTGGAATTTGCCTTCAAAAAACAACCTCCAGCCCAGACTGGTTTTTGAAAGGAGATTCATAGGATCCATTTCACCTGCTTTCCTCAACAGTACTTCAGCTTCCTTTATATCCAGTCCAGTCATTGAATACATAAATCCCTGCATCAGAAAGAGCATTGGTTCTGGATGATTGGGATCAATTTCTATGGCTTTTCTCCAATATCCAATTGCTTCTCTGGGATTACAACTTTGATATAAAGCTATTCCTCTTGCATAATAAGCCAGAGCGGAAGAAGGATTCGCCTGTACAGCTTTAAGTGCGTATTGATTCGCTTTTGATAAGAGTTCACCATAAGTGCCAGGGTTTTTTAATAGATTATTTACAAATTGCACATTAACATGACATAGTTCTGTATATAACAGCTCATTGTCACCTACCAATTTAATGCCTTTTTTCAATAGATTCTCCCCTTTGTTGAGCGCTGATTCGGTAAATTTCCAGTTCTCATTTCGTGCTTGAAGATAAATTTCGTATACATCCGGGTCTTGGAAGGAATGAGTGGTTATTTTTTGCTGTGTTTCTTCACTAAATCTTATCTTTAGAGCATCAGCTATAGAAAACGAGACCTTTTCTTGAATATCAAAAATATCTTCAAGGGTACCATTATATTTTTCTGCCCAGATATGTGAGTCATCTGCACCATCAATTAACTGGGCAACAATGCGGATATTATTTCCTGCCTTCCTTACACTGCCCTCAAGGACATATCTAACACCCACTTCTTTCGTCACCTCTTTCAACGTCTTTTTTGTGCCTTTAAAGGTCATAGCAGAACTCCTTGAAATAACAAGCAAGTCATCTATAAACGATAGATCAGTTATAATTTCTTCTGTCAATCCGTCGCTGAAATATTCCTGATCAGGATCAGGACTGATGTTCTCAAATGGAAGTACGATAATTGATTTCTCCTGTACTTGAGGTATACTCAGTTTCGTATAACTTTCTACCTTCTCAGTCTCTTCAGCTCTGGTATCTGTCTTCTTCCTGTTTATGTACCAAGGAAGGAGGATCACCACTGGTATACCAATAGCCGAAAGCATATACAAGAGTCTGATTGTATTTTCTGGAACTGAGAAGGTTTCTGAAGCATTGAGAACGAACTCAATGATGGCAAAGCAGGCCGCAATATACCCTATCAAGAAAGGTAGTACCTTCCTATGCCTCAGCTCCAGCCAAAATTGGGATAGTTTATTGGGGGTGGTAGCCATTAATGTTCGAATTCTAATCTACAAGTTAGCATAGAAGTTAATACGAGTCAAATAGGTGATGCCAAAGTTATGACAGCTAACGGTCAGCGGTATGCGAAGTCTGGTGTTGGTGCCTGCAAATAGGCATCAAGTCGTTCAGGCACCATGGCATGCATTTTTGCTTGGCAAAAATCATGACAAACCAGATTTTGTATACCGCATGTTAGCTGTCGTAAATATTTGAATAATCACGAAAAATTTCTCAATTAGATGGTGTAAGGGGAAGGTTCATTTTCTCGACAATGGATATAATCCTGGGGTCATCTTTGATCTTGTCAAAACCCAAAAATGGTTGATTTATATATGGCATATTTGGGTCATGCATTTCATATGCTTTTTTGATACTCTCAATTCCCATCTCTTTGTTATCAACCCTTAGATAATAATCAGCCATTTCATAATAGCATATATAATTGTTTTTAGCATATTCCTCCAAGTGGCCAAGCATGGTTTCAATTGCAGCAGTATAACCCTTATCCTGAAATGCATCATTTATAACCTGCCTGGCCTCTTTATCCGGTTCTGAACGAATTTTTAGAAGTGTCTTGATAGAGTTCTTATAATCACCATTACTATGAGAAGCATATTCGAATTGGCTTAATGCAAAATAGTGCCCCGGATCTATTGAAAGAGCTTTTTCGCATTTTTCCAATGCCGTTTGCACATCACCACGGATGTGATCCACCACTGCACTTAATGCCAGTACTAAAGGGTTCATTGGATCCAGCTCAACCGCCATTTGTGAATGGAAATGTGCCTCGTCGTATCTTTTCAGGATCATTAAGAGATGTGAATAAAAGATCCTTGACATCACATCGTTCGGGTTTATTTCAAGGGCCTTCAAAAATTCCCTTTCACCCTTTTCCCAGTCCCATTCAGCCCATACACCAAATATTGCCTTTGTATAGTGTGAACCGGGATAATCCGGATCCAGTTCTATTGCTTTATCCAGGTTTTTATTGATTTCGATCATCGCTTCACCAGGCGGCATGAACCCCATTTGCATTAATCCACCGTATGCCACTGCTAAGCCTGCATAAGGTGGTGCCCAGCCGGGATCCAGTTTAATTGCATGATTTAAATATTCAAGTGCTTTCTCAAGGTCTTCTTTACCGAGCCTGTCCCAGTAAAACTTTCCCTTCAGGTAATTGTCATATGCATCTTTATTCACTGTTCTGGCATCTGCAAGTAAGATTTCCTCCTTGTCCGTTAATTCAACTTTTACTTCTTCAGCTATTTGTTTGGTAATCTGGTTATACAGGTTCAATATGTTTCTTCTGTCCTCTCTATAATCAGTTACCCATAGTAATTTTTCTTCGGGAAAGGCGCTGAATACCTTTACCTGCAAACAAATAGAATCATCGAAGCAGGTGACCGTGGGTTCAACTACTGCATCAACTCCCAGTTCCGAAGCTATCTGTGGGATTGATTTTTCTGCATTTTTATAAATATTGGAGGTAGTCTCGGATAAAACTCGCAAACTGCTTACTTTTCCCATATCACCTATCAGCGATGAATGCATTCCAGCAACAAAATAATCCAGTTGGTCATCGCCAGTGTAATTATGAAATGGAAGTATTACCAATGACTCTATCGATCCTGGTTTTAATAGATTGCCCCTGGTTACAATATTGAATACTACCAATCCTACAATGACCACAAAACTCACAAAGGTGGCAATCTTCCAGGCATTGGGGACAACAGGTTTTTCCCCCTCCTGGATCTCACTCAGGGGTTTGGTTCTTTCAACACCTTCAGAGGTTAGATCATAAATCCATGATATAATAATCACCAGTGGAAATCCGACAGCAAGGATAATAATTACAATCGTTGGCAAGCTGGCCGGTAGATTTAATGGTTCTGCCAGGTTATTAACCAGTTCAATGATCACGAATGCTGCAGTAGCGTAAACCGTGATTACATGTATGACCCGGCGTCTTTTTAATTCCTGCCAGAATCTGGATAATTTGTTTGGGCCATGGGGCATTTGAGTAAGGTTGGTTACTGCAAGTTACTCTTATAAAAGGATTAAGTCAATTAGGAGCACATGAAATTATGACAGCTAACGATTGCGCTATGGTGCGTATCCCGTAGGGTATGCACTATAACGCGTGTTATGGGCTTTTAAAACATTTCACCGCTTTAACACTAAATCTTTCAT
>JBDLIU010000387.1:0-4270 GCA_039714715.1 Bacteroidota bacterium | reverse complement strand
TCCTTAACAGATCGGATCTTGCAGCAGAAAGGTATAGATGCTACACTTGAGCTATCCAATTCTGCAAACTCAAAAGTTGTTGTTATAGGCAGTGGCGAAGAATGATTGCCAATGATCCTAGGAAGTAACTAAAAGGTTTCTGGGCAATTGTGATCGAGTTTTAAGGAAAGTATTACAATGAGTGACTATCCCTCCTTCTCTAGCTCATCTACCCAATCGTTCAAAAGTGTTTGTATTGGCATTATTTCTTCCTTACTAGCACCACCATAAAAGATTCTTTTCCACTCTTCAAACACGATATCATGTTCCTCTGGTGATCGGATTTTACCTCTTTTAAGAATTGCTGATAAAATGTCATCCATAAATGGTGCAGCTTTAATGAGGCTTAATGATTTACAGAGTATAGGTAAATCTACTGATTACAGGTGGAATTATAAAACTTTAAACAAAACTCACTCAGAAAGAATAATCAGGGGCACTATACTCCAATTCCAATAATCCTCCCCCAAATAATATGACCAGGTTTTTTATTGGAAAATTTGATCAAACCTCCCCTGTATTTAGTACCCCAAAAAACCGTACAGTTATTTGGTTAAAACAAATAAGATAATAACCGTTTTTACTAAAATCATGTGAAATTCAAATACCAGACTCCACAATTGAATTTTAATTATGGCATGCTCCCAATATTATCAACTTTAAAGGCTACACCTACATGTTCAATTCCATAATGAAACCGTTGAATACGGTCAATCTTATTACTAACTATGAATTCAATCTTTGAAGAAAGATCTTCGATATCATTAACCCCTAATAAAATCTTAAACCTGTTGAAATGTGTTTTAGACTTAATCTTCTTTAAGACTTTTATATCAATATAACTCTTATCGCATGTATGGGGGAACCATAGTCTTGTATTATTATCTTTTGAATTAAAACATGAGATATAATACAAGATCGCATCCACTTCTGAGATATAGTCTTTCTCTTTAAACAATCCCTGAGTTCTATCTCGAATCACCCTTGAAACCTCATTAATATTACTTTTTTGAAGTCTTTGAATTCTGTACTTATTTAAACTGGTGGAACCGTTATTCAAATTAGGGAATCCCAGATTTATATAATCCCTGATATGCTCATTGTATACTGTATAAGGATTTAGAAGCAACTCACTTAGTTCGTTATACTTCTCACTCTCTAATAAAATACCAGATATTGAAATAAAAAGTGCATACATGAGAAAATGGTAATGCTCATTTCTCATGTGGCCTAGAGTTTCAGAAGTTGCATTGGGATCTTCGATCTCGATGACGAATTGAAGAAGATTCTCAAAGAAACGATGAAATAGGATGATGTTTTCTCTTGAATATTTTAATACAACCCTCACTAAGTCTGTAAAATCTTCCTGACAATACCACAAATCATCAATCCTTTCCAATACTTTTTCATCTATTTCCTTTTCTGGACTACTAATATCAATTTGATATTCCTTCAGATTTTCAATGAAAGTAGGTATTCCGACGCAAACCCTGCCACCCATTCCGATGATACTCGGCCACTGATTCCGGCATACCCTGCCACTTTTTTATAGGGTTTATTCCGATTCAAACCCTGCCAAAATGTGAGGGGGGGCGGCGTCAGCCGGGCGGCACACCTTCGTTCCGAAGTAAACACTGCCAGTTTTATTTTGAGTTTCGATTTCTATTTGCTTTTCTCTGGTTTGTTTAACCCCAACCAGAGAAGAGATGGCAGCATTGCAAATAGACATCATGAAGATCAAACAGTTAATCTTACTAAAGAGCAAGGGCTTATCAAACAGGAAGATATCCTTAGAGATAAGCGCCGACCGGAATACGGTCAATGAATATGTACGAAAGCTGACCTCCAGCAAACTCAGTTCTGAGGAGCTCCTTAGTTTGAGCGAAAAGGACCTGCAAGAGTTATTTCCATCAAAAGAAGCTCTGGATAAGGATAGGTACGCACGGTTACACGATCTTTTTCCTGGCTATGTGAAAGAACTAAAAAAGCCGGGCTGCACCCGTCAGCATCTGTGGCGGCAATACAAGCAGGAGCATGTGGAACATTATAGTTACTCCCAGTTCTGTCAGATTTTTAGCGATTGGCTTGAGAGCAAGAAGAGCAGTGGGAAGCTGCCCCATATTGCTGGTGATAAGCTTTTCATTGATTACGCAGGAAAAAAGCTTCAGATCGTTGACAAGCAAACCGGCGAGATCCGCGATGTAGAAGTCTTTGTTGGGATCTTACCTGCAAGTCATTACACCTATGTTGAAGCCAGCTATGATCAGACCAGGGAATCGCTTCTAAAATCAGTCGATAACTGCCTGCGGTACTTTGGGGGTGTTCCCCAGGCAATCGTCCCTGACAATCTAAAATCAGCCGTTACAAAGGGCAGCAAATATGAGCCGGTTATCAATAAGACCTTCCGTGATATGGGAGAGTATTATGGCTGCGTGATCAATCCCACACGGACTTACTCTCCCCAGGATAAAGCCTTGGTAGAATCAGCGGTGAGCCTTGTTTATCAGCGCATCTACTACCCCATGTCAAAGATGACCTTTTTCAGTCTGTCAGATCTGAATACGCAGATCCAGAAGCTCTTGGAGGAGTATAATCGCTATAAGATGCAAGTCACTGAAGTGAGCCGCATCAAACAGTTCATTGAAATCGAGAAGGAATATTTATCTGAATTACCCAGGGAAGCCTATCAGATAAAGTATTACAACCGGGCCAAGGTCCAGAAGATGGGCTACATCTACTTAAGCTCACAGAAGAACTACTACAGTGTTCCATACCGCCACATCGGACACCGTGTTGAAGTACAACATACTACTGACACAGTTGAGATTTTTTACAATAAGGATCGGATAGCTACCCATGCAAAGAGTTACCGGAAAGGAGCTTATGTAACGAATAAAGAACACCTGGCCAGTACGCATCAGTATTACCTATCCTGGAGCAAGGAGTTTTTTGTGAAACGGGCATCGGTGATCGGTGAAAAAACGGCAGAGTATATAGGGAAACTCATTGATCAGCAGAGTTATCCGGAAATAGGCTATAAGCGTGCACAGGGCATTATCTCGCTCAAGCATAGCTATCCGACAGATCGTATTGAAAAGGCATGTGAAAAGGCCCTGGGATATCATCTCTGCTCAATGAAAATCATAGAAACCATCCTGAAGAACAAAGCTGACCTGGAGGTGAAACATGATGTAATCGAACATGAGATTAAGCCTCATAAAAACTTAAGACCAGCAAGTAATTATAAATAAATCTAAAGTATGAATAACAACACAACAATCGAAAAACTCAGGCAGATGAGACTGCTTGGCATGGCAGAAGCCCACTACGGAAACATGCAATTATCGAACTCTCAGGAATACACCATAGACCAGTACCTGGCTATGCTTGTGGACCAGGAATGGGATTATAGACAAGAAAGAAAAATCGCAAACCTAAAATCCAGAGCAAAGTTCAAAATACAGGCCTTGATCCGGGATGTTGATTACTCCCATCCCCGGGAACTTGACCGGAACTTATTTGAAAGACTGGAAACACTTGATTTTATCAAAAGAAGTGAAAATATCATTTTCACTGGGCCTACAGGAATAGGTAAAAGCTGGCTGGCTCAGGCTCTGGGAGCACACGCATGTCATATGCTTCATAAAACACTGTATTTTAATACTGCCAGGCTTATGGACGAAATAAAGCTTTCCAGACTCCAGGGAAACTATATATCCTTCTTGAAGAAATTACAAAACACACAGCTGCTGATACTTGATGATTTTGGCTTGTCCCCCTTTGATCGGGAACAGCGTCAAGCTCTCCTGGATATAGTGGAACACAAATATGACCAGGCATCTATCATTTTTACGTCCCAAATACCGGTACAGGACTGGCATGGATTATTAAAAGAAAGTACTATTGCCAATGCAATACTCGATCGTATTGTGTACTCTTCGCATCGAATAGAACTAAGTGGAGATACTATGAGAAAAAACAAATTGAAAAAATGAATAAATTAGCCACAGAAATCGATCTTTAAAACTGGCAGGGTATCATCGGAATCACTGGCAGGGTATCACCGGAATACGTAGAAAGTTTCAAAAAACTCTTCTATTAGAGATATACTGTAACTCCGTTCATTAATGAGAGATGATTTTATTGAGTTTACTTTATTTGAAAGAACAGTTGGTACATTCTTTTCTTCCAAATACCTTGGAGGGGAACCTATTTTTGGTTTTTCATAGGT
>JBDLIU010000386.1:0-4282 GCA_039714715.1 Bacteroidota bacterium | reverse complement strand
GGAAGAATTCCAGGTGTACAAGTTACGCAATCCAGTGCCGAACCAGGCGGAGGCTTTTCTATTCGGATACGGGGAACGAATTCCATCACTGCTGGAAACGAGCCTCTATATGTTATTGATGGACTTCCCGGTGCCAACCCCGGAAATTCTTTAAATCCTTCGGACATTCAATCAATTGAAGTGTTAAAAGATGCCTCTGCTACTGCAATATACGGAGCCAGAGGCTCAAATGGGGTTATTCTAATTACTACCAAACAAGGTCGAAAAAATACCCCATTGGAAATTAATTACTATGCCTCCATCGGTTCTCAATCCGCCGCAAAGAAACTGGATTTAATGAACGTACAAGAATATATGTCATTTTACAATGAAGTGCATATAGACAGGGGTAATGAACCCCCATTTAGTCAAGGAACAGGCTCGGGAACAAATTGGCAAGATGAGGTTCTGCGCTCAGCTCTAATCCAGGAACATCGCCTTTCATTTTCTGGAGGGTCCGATGATACCCAGTATTTTTTGTCGCTTAATTATTTTGATCAAGATGGAATAGTCATAAATTCTGGTTTTAAGAGATTGTCTGGAAGAGTAAACCTTATTCATTCTATAGGTGAAAAAGTAAAAATAGGAATCAACTTGAACAACAGTTCAGAGAATGAAAACAGAGTACCCCTGGGAGTTGGGGTTAATAATGGAGCAGGGGTAATTGCAACGGCATTACAGCTGCCCCCTACAATGCCTGTATTTAATGACGATGGAAGTTATTCCATGAGTTTGCAGGATTTGAGTAATTCAGTCGCCCAGGCAGAAACTATCGATGAATTTGCAAAAACTACACGTATATATGGGAATGCCTTCATTGAAGCTGAAATATTCAAAGATTTGAAAGCAAAAATCAATTTAGGTTACGATCAAAGAATCTTACGATGGGATGAGTTTATGAACACACTTACCCAAAAAGGAATTCTTGAAGAAGGCAGGGCCACCAGAAGTTTAGTAGAAAACAATAGTTATTTGTTTGAATTTACAACAGAGTATAATAAGGTAATCGATACCAATCACAAATTGAATCTCCTTGGTGGTTATTCTTATCAAAATTTCGTAAACTCTGGTTTTGATGCAATTGCCCAGAACTTCCCAACCACTTCATTTGGCTCAAATAATTTGGGAGCAGGGGATCCCACTAAATTTAATACCGGATCTTTTAAAGGAGAAAATACCATTATCTCCGGCTTTGGAAGGGTGAATTATAATTTTGATAACAGGTATTTGTTGTCCGCTTCGTTAAGGGCAGATGGATCATCAAGGTTTGGTGAAAACAATAAATTTGCCTACTTCCCATCGGGCGCTTTGGCATGGAATATTTCAAACGAATCATTTTTTTCCGATGAAGGTCTCATCTCCGTTCTGAAACTTAGGGCGAGTTATGGATTAAGTGGAAACCAGGAAATCGACAATGGAAGATCTCTGGTACTCTTGGGATCAGGTCCGATCGCTGTATTAGATGGCTTAGAATTTCAATCCATTGCCCCAATTCAGTTGGCAAATCCTAATCTTAAGTGGGAAACAACAGAATCATTTAATCTAGGAGTGGATTTCGGGATTCTTAATGATCGGGTATCAGGATCGGTGGAATATTTCCGAAACAATACAAGAGACTTGTTACTCCTGCTACCAATTCCTTCAACAACAGGATTTTCCAGTTCTTTGCAGAATGTTGGAGATACTAGAAATAGCGGCTTTGAACTTAATCTTACTTCAAGGAATTATGTTGGTGATTTTTCCTGGACAACAAATCTGAATCTTTCAACATTGAAGAATGAAGTTACTAATCTTGGTGAATTGCCCAGAATTCTTCAAGGTGGTGTCAGGTTTGTTTCAGACTTCACATTGTTGGAAGTCGGCCAGCCTATCAATTCCTATTATGGTTATCAGTTTGACGGCGTCTTTCAATCCCAGGAAGAAGTGGACAATTCTCCCAGTCAGGTACTTGCTGCTCCGGGAGGCAGAAAGTTTAAGGATATTAATAATGATGGAGTGATAGATGATGATGACCGGACCGTTTTAGGAGACCCATTCCCGGATTTTACTTTGGGATTGAATAATTCTTTCAGCTATAAAGGATT
The DNA here is from genome assembly GCA_039714715.1 of Bacteroidota bacterium. GTDB lineage: Bacteria > Bacteroidota > Bacteroidia > Cytophagales > Cyclobacteriaceae > S012-113. The sequence goes on along the minus strand of JBDLIU010000386.1, from coordinate 2,159 downwards.
TTCATTGGATGTTTTCCTGGAGGGGAGATTCGGTTTTGAATTGGCCAATTTCACCAATATCGATTCTGAAAATCCAATAGACGACTTGAGAAACAGACAAAGATATGTATTAGACAGATGGACGCCTGATAACCTTACGAACGAACAACCCTCTTTTGTAAATCCATCTCGTACCTACGATTTTAATAGTAGGGTGGTTGAAGATGCTACATTTTTAAGATTGAAGAATGCCAGGTTGGCCTATTCGTTCCCAGATCTAAATATAAAGGGTATTTCTTCAATAACTATTTATGCCTCAGGTCAAAACTTGGTGACGTTTACCAAATATAAAGGTTATAATCCCGATATTAATGTACTAGGTACCTCAAATGTTAGGATTGACTATTCCGCATATCCACTTGCAAGGATATATTCATTTGGAATTAACATAAAATTTTAAAAGATGAAAACGAAAAAATTATATTACACACTTTTCTTAATGGCTTTTGTGACCTTATTTATGGCGTGTGAAGATTTGTTGGATGAGAAAACCTATACCGCATTGAGTCCGGCAGATTTTTTTAACACTGCTGAAGATGTTGAAGTTGTTCTTAATTCCGTTTATGGAGAATTGAGATATAGCGATATAACGCGTGACGCAGTAACTTTTGGGGAAGTATGTACAGATATTCATATTGAGCGGAGTGGAGGAATTTTCACCCACAACCAGCCTATTGAAGAATTCACCTGGACATCTTCTCATCTATGGGCGAAAAATTGGTGGGAACGAAGGTATCGTGGGATTTTTAAGGCAAATACTGTAATAGATAATGCCCCCTCTGTAGAGATGGATGAAGGTAGAAAACAAGAGTTATTGGCCGAAGCCAGATTCTTAAGAGCATACAATTATTATCTTTTATATGATTTTTTTGGTCCGGTTCCCCTTATTATCTCAAGTCAAACAGATGTGACAGACCGTCCGACTCGCCCTACCGAAGAGGAAATGATTTCATTTATGGAAAATGAGTTTAGTGCTGTGAGCGATATTCTTCCCGTAAGTCCTCCCAGAGACCAGTACGGACGTCCAACAAAAGGAGCGGCATTAGGGGCTTTGACCAAGTTTTATATGATGACCAGGAAATGGCAAGAAGCTGCCACAACTGCTAAGGAAGTCATGGATCTTGGAGTATATGATTTGTTTACAGAAGGTGATAGAACAGAACTATTCAGTCCTGAAAATCAACGTGATAATGAGTTTATATTTGTCTCTGTGATGTCTGAAACGCCGGATAATGTCACAGGTGACGGATGGTTAAGCCATGTGGTTCCAAGGGGTTATCAATGGCAATATCCTCCACGGGTTATATTTGCTGCTGAATATAAGATACGATCAGAATATTTAGAACTTTTTGATGCTGAAGATGAACGATTAAACGCATTCTTATTTGAATTTGTAAATGCAGATGGCGAAACGATTGTACTTGGTGAGGATAATGCCAGGAGCATGAAATTTCCTGAGTATCCCAATCAGGATATCAGCAGATCGGCCGATGATTTTCCGTTTATCAGATATGCAGATATTCTTTTGTCACGTGCCGAAGCATTGAATGAACTCAACGGGCCAAACCAGGAATCCGTTGATCTTTTGAATATGATTAGGCAAGCTGCTGGTGTAAGCACATTTGCTGTAGGTGACTTCCTTAATACTGAAGGGCTAAGGGATTTTATCCTGGATGAAAGAGGAAGGGAATTCCATACAGAAGCACTAAGAAGGCAAGACCTGATAAGGCATGGTAAATTCATTGAAATGGCAATTGAAAGGGGTAAATCCGCACAAGATTATCATGTTCGATATGCAATTCCTCAGTCAGAGATTGAACGTAATCCGAATCTGACACAAAATGAGGGGTATTAACGGTATTAATAGTCTAGTTAATTGATTTTGCACCCCATTAATATAAATTGTTAATGGGGTGCTATTTTTGGTAATTCCAAAACTATAAATATCAAGAAATGTCTAAAATTAATTCCATATACATCATGAGAAAAAGTGTTTATTTATTTTTGTTGTCATGTGTAATGATAAGTATAGTATCCTGCACAGACCAGAGCAAGGAACAAAATACAAAAAGACCCAATATTCTTTTCATTATGTCCGATGACCATGCTTATCAGGCGAT
>JBDLIU010000385.1:0-4293 GCA_039714715.1 Bacteroidota bacterium | reverse complement strand
ACATTTCCCGGCCAATGCTTAGCCTTTAAATACTCGAGTATCTCTCTGTGAAAAAACTCAATTTTCTTATTTTGTTCTTTTGAATATTTATTTAGGAAATGATTAGCTAACAACGGAATATCCCTTTTCCTTTCATCAAGTGTTGGGATATAAATTGGATAAACCATTAAACGAAAATATAAATCTTCTCGGAATGTCTTTTTGCTGACAGCTTCTGATAGCGATAAACTTGATGCAGAAATAATTCTAACATCAACTTTTATTTTTCTGTTACTTCCAACCGGTCGTATTTCACCCTCTTGTAATACCCGAAGTAATTTTGCCTGCATTTCGAGAGAGAGATTATTTATCTCATCCATAAATAAAGTACCTTTATTTGCTTCAACTATTAAACCATGACGGTCACGATTAGCACCAGTAAACGCACCTTTTACATGACCAAATAATTCACTCTCCATAAGATTCTGCTGTATTGCACCGCAATCAATTGCCACAAATGAATGTTGTGAACGAAGACTTAGCTTATGAATGGCTTTAGCAACTAACTCTTTCCCAGTACCGGTTTGTCCCTCAAGAATTACTCGAACATCACATCGTGCTGCTGATTCAATGCTCTGCAGCAAACTTATAAATGCTTCACTTTTTCCAAGTAGACCCAACTTCAAATACTTGTAAACTATTGATTCGTCAGGTAAAGGTATTGTAAAGTACTCTTGAATCCTTTGAACACTACTAATATGTGGAGCTGAGATATCCGATATTTTCACTAATAATTTGAGTGACTCAGCATCATAGACAGAATCATTTTTACTGTTCAACACAACAATATACCCGAAATTACTGCCCTTATATTTAAACGGAACACACATAGCTGATTTCATTGAAATATCTTTCAATTCGTCACCACTAAAACGTGTATCATTATTTAGCTGACTGCTGAGAAAAGATTGTTTGTTTTTCATAGACCAACCAATGATGTTGGCCTGTAAAAATTGATATTTTTCTTCATCACTCCTTTTATCGATTTTTATAACTGTTTTTAGAGTTTCATGTGTGAGTGGATTAATGAGAACAATTGATGCAACATCTGCATTAAACATTGAAGCGATCTTTGAAGATATGACACGAAGAGTTTCTGAAAAATCAGTTTGCTTACTTAAGAGAGATGCTAACTCAAATAGACTTTCTAGTTTTCCGGAATCGACATTCATTTTATTTTAATCCAATATTATTATTTTCAAAATCACTCAACCGGCCCAAAGTAATGATCCAGCCAGCCGGTTATCTCTGTTTTAATATCTTGTAAAAATATCCCATACATACCATGACCGCCCGGATATGTTTTACGAACTTTGTCACCTTCCGGTGTACCCAAGAGTCTATACATTGGTTTCTGAGAAATCTCCTCAGGATACGAGGAGTCAAGATCGCCGTTGATTATTAAGATAGGTACTTTTACACGTGGGGCAAAATTTACAGGATCTATTTCTGGCGGCATTTCCCACCAGGATAACCCACCCTGTATCAAAATCCCTAACCTTATGCGCTTCTCTAAGGCAATATTCATCAAGCCCAAATTTGCCCCCCAGCTATTTCCATAATAGGCAAGCTTCTCAACGTCTATATCATTTCGTGTACATAAATAATCGATCGATCGCCTCATATCCTTATTTATGCGAATTCGGTATTCACTGTATGAAAGACTCTCACGTCTACTCCGCCTTTCATAAGTTCCTATATATACTGGATACATGAGGGCACGGCCTCCCATAATCAGATATTCCCAAAAAAAACTGAGATGACCTTTTTCACGAGCTAATTTTTCACTAGAGTCTTCACTTGCAGCTCGGGAACCGGGGAAATAGATAATCGTTTGATATGGAGGTTTAATCCCTTTAGGAATAAACAAATGTGCAATAATACGCTCATTACCGTAAGCAGCATCATACAGAATTCGTTCTCTTCGCCAGAGTGGTGAACTATCATCAACCGAATCAATGATTACATTTAGTGGAGTTTGATCATAGGAATATAAATAGTCTTCATAAAACTGATATTCTTTATCTGAAACGGGTGTTTTATCAAATTTTGGATATGAATACTTTAATGCATGAAATAACGTATCATTCAACGATTCCTCTTCTTCAATATACTTCACAGTTCTAAAACCATTATCAGGTAACCGATTCCAACTTGAGCGAACCTCAGGCGCCAAGAACTGATAACTGGGTTCAGCCCAGCCGCCTCCCAAAATATATCGCAAATTTCCTGAATCATCATTTGAATTCCACAACCATTCTTTTACGTTTCCAGCCATGTCATAAAGTCCATAAAGACCAATTCCCTTATAACTACCAACTGGAGCAGTTCCGCCTCCGCCAAAATTGCTGTAAGGAACAATTACATTATTTTCAACCACACGCGCGGCATTTACCCAATGATAAATAGTTGGTAAGTCTTTATCTGCAAATTCCGCATAGGCCATTGCCTCATACCAGCTAACACCAGATACCGGATAATTCGCCTCTCCCTTGGGATAAGTTCCGCCTTCCCATGTTGAAGGTCCCAAACGTCCAGATTTATCATGGAATTCATCCATAGCCGATTCCCATGAAATTGAGGAGGCATCTTTCTTGAATTCTTGCTTCCAATATTTTGGATTTTTGTAAGCTCCGGCATCAATAAACATTTTGAATTGCTCGTTGGTGACCTCACATTGATCAATTAAATATGAAGGAGCAAAGAGTGACTTGGCATTACTAAAACCCATTATCCTTAAGCTTAAAGTTTGAGCATGAATTTTTATCATATTTGTGGGCAAGCTCCCTATTTCACTCAAATTTAGATTCATTTCGTGAACCTCATAACCTCCTGCAGCTTCTCCAACAGCCATAACAGTTTCTAAACTTTGATACCCTTCTTTCTTAATCTCCCACCGAAATACTCCAATTGGAAAGCGAATATTCTCAATTGGAGTCTTACCGAGATACTCATATTCGCTATTGATTGCAGAATACTCTTTAAAATATATATCAGCGCCATCTGGTGTTGTTATAATAGAATGATTTTCTGAAATTCTTGGCCAAAGCTCTTTAAGCATAGGGTTTTCCGGTATAAAATTTTCAGCATCTTTGGCAAGATAAAAGGCAGAGACAATATCACCTACTTCAACATAATGGATAATTTGAGGAAGAGCCTCTTCAGTAGCCCATCGAATACTTGCATTACGATTCAAAAACCAAAAGAGGAATAAAAAAAACAATAAGATAATGGCGATACCAGGAATAGCAATTACTGGTCTTTTTATTAGTCTTTTTGCAATATTTTTTGTTTCCTTTTCTGCAATTCCAGCTAAATTAAAACTCTTTTGTAGTTCTATTAAGTCAATTAAAATTTCAGATATAGCCGAGTAACGTAAGTCTTGCTTCTTTACCATCGAAAGATTAACAATTCTTACAATTTCTTCCGGAGTATCTGGCATTATCTCCTCTATTGATTTAGGTTCTTCATTTATAATTGAATAGATTACTGCTTGTTCATAATCACCTTGAAATGGTTTTTCACCAGTAAGCATTTCATACATAACAACCCCAAGAGACCAGATGTCTGTGCGATGATCAACTTTACCACCAGCTGTTTGTTCTGGAGACATATAGGATACCGTCCCACTTGTAGAACCCATCTTAGTTAACTCTGTTTGGTCCTTAGCTTTCGCTAGTCCAAAATCTAGTATCTTTACAACGCCATCATTCGTTATAAATATGTTTGCCGGTTTAATGTCTCTATGTACTATTCCTTTTTCATGTGCTTCCTTTAATCCTTTTACTATTTGTATTATTATTTCAATTACTTCATTGTATAGTATTGGACCATTATCAATTCTTTTTTTTAATGTTTCTCCTCCATAATAAGCCATTGCAATAAATAATTGGCCCCCTGCCACTGCGGGTAAATCGGGTGTTTCATCTATTTCATAAATCGTACAAATGTTGGAATGGTCTAAAGCTGAGGCTGATTGTGCTTCGTGCACAAATCTTTGTTTAACTTCATCATCCAGTGCGAAGTTAGGAGGCAGAAATTTTAATGCGACAGTTCGTTTGAGTTTGGTGTCTTCAGCTTTGTAGACGACTCCCATCCCGCCTCCGCCAAGTTTCTCGGTTATCTTATAGTGTGATATGGTTGTACCGATCATATCTAACTCTCAATTTCTCATTACTTATTTTTAACCAGCAGTGCCAACCGTTTTTTTGCATCAATCACTTCGGGCAGATCTTTATCTGCATTTTTCCATAA
>JBDLIU010000384.1:0-4310 GCA_039714715.1 Bacteroidota bacterium | reverse complement strand
CAATTATAGCGACAGAAAAGATAATCCAATGTATACAGAAGAAAGCAGACGGTATTCTCAACTAGCCTGGGTACTTCGTGCACGAACATTAGTGGATGTGGATTGCTATTCAAATGTTGAAGGACAACCCCTTTCTCCTAAAAGAGTACTAGGGGAAATAAAAAAGAAATTAGGTGTAGATAAAAAACATAAACAATAATGTACGGACTTAGATCAGACTTAATAGTAGACCTGCCCTCAAGGTATAATACCCTGGCCGATTACGAAAAAGGGGTAGCCAGATGGTGCCCGGGCTGTGGTGACCATGGAGTACTCACCAGTATCCAAAAACTACTTAAGGAAAAGCAACTTAAACCGGACAAAACTGTTTTTGTTTCAGGAATTGGTTGCTCTTCCAGATTCCCACACTACATGGACACCTACGGATTCCATGGCCTGCATGGGCGTGCCTTCCCCATTGCTGAAGGTGTTAAATTTAGAAGACCCGACCTCGATGTGTTTGTGGTTACCGGAGATGGTGATAGTATCTCAATTGGTGCCGGAGCCTGGATCCATGCGATAAGGTATAACATAAATATGACTGTTATCCTGCTTAATAATGAGATTTATGGTCTCACTAAAAAGCAGGTCTCTCCTACTTCACGAGTTGGTACTATTTCCAATACTACCCCGGATGGCTCAATTCTGCCACCAATTCACCCTGTACAAACCACTTTGGGTGTAGCTAATGCTTCATTTGTAGCACAGACTGCAGATTGGATGCCCGGCCATATGTATGAAACCATTAAAGCAGGTTATGAACATAAAGGCTTCTCATTTATTCATGTGATCCAGCGGTGCCCTGTATTCCAGGGGCCTCTTGCCAATGATCTTACCTCTCAAAGGGATTCGTTAGTTTATATGGAACATGAGGATGGCATTACGGTTAGCGAAGATGTTGCTAAAATATTCGCACATAGAATCAATCATGACCCAAAAGATTTATCCGATGCAAGAGATTTGGTTATGGATGAAGAGAAAACCTACCTTGGGCTTTTCTTCCAGGATAAAGATGCACCTCGCTATGATGAATACGGAGCATCAAACATGGGATTTACAGTAGAGGAAAAAGAGAAAGCACTTAATCTTGAACTCGACAAATACACTATTTAATTACATTTTTAGACTAAAACACCTCATTTAAGATGGCTGCAAAAGATAAAAGCTCATTTAGCCACTTTTTTAAAGAAGATGAAAGACTAATTAAGGATGTTATTAAAGGTCCTGAAAACATCCCTGCTGAAGATGATGCCGGGGTGCTGAATAAAAAAGTGTTGCCAAAACTCATCACTCCGGTAGCAGCTCCTAAAGAAGAGCTCACCGCCAGATGGCAGAAGGTCCGATCTTTTTACAGGCACGCTATCTATAGAGAAGATCTTAACAGTGAGTTAGCACCTTTGGTATTATCATCTATCTATACCCAAAATGTGGTTGGAACAGATTTCCCTGTCTGGTTATCCGATGATATCAGTATAGATGGCGAATATTGCCTCCCGCTTAGTATTTTAATAGGTAGGGCTTTAGAAGTAATTGCACCGGAACCAGAGGAGGCTTTACTGGTAAAAACCAATATTAACAGGATCTTGCATATTGCCAATGAATACCTGTCGTCAAGTGAAATACGGACATTCCGGGATGTATTGAATGAGGTGTTGGAAGAATTAAAGAATCAATATGCAGTAGCAGGTGACGATGCTGAAGAATTTCACAAAGACCTTGATGAACTTAAAGCAAATCTTCCTGAAAAAGGAATCCTTCTACCTCACTCAATTAATATTCCTTACCATATTTTGTACACTGCCATGAACGTGGCACTAAGTGAGCCCCGGAAAAAACTTATCTATGAAATCGATCACCTGATTAGTGACCTGGAAGGGCTCCTTAGAGTAGAAAAGGATAAGCATCCAAAAGAAACCATTACTAAAAAAGACAATGAAGATTCAGGGTTATCTGAAAGCATTGTTGATTTTGATGAAATTAATGCCATGGCTCCCGAGGGTGGATCAGAATCGCTTGGGCAAGCCAGAATAAATCGTATAAGTTCTATTATAAAAAACCTTAAAGAAGGAAGGCCATTATTCGACAAAAAGGGGTATGTCCTTATTGATGAAGAAATCTATAAAAACGGCAATTGGATTGACCTGTTTGATAATTATGAAGTTGAGGCTTATGAAAACGGCAATGGCTGCAACACACTGAGTTCTAAATTCAGCGAATCAATTACCGCCTGGGAAACCCTTTTTAGGGCCAAGAGAATTGGTCACCTTGAAGTAGATGATCGTTTCAGAGAAGAAGTTCATACCGAATACTATGACCATTTTCACTGGGATAACCTCAGCAATGAAGAACTTGATGCATGTCCGCATTTTGTGCTATTAGCCGATGAACCCAGGCTTTTTGAATCCGAGTTTAGCAGCATGTCTGCCATTTATTCAAATAACCTGCCTGTCAACATTATTGCAATAAAAAAACGAATTATAGGAGCTTCAAAAGATGAAGTTGGTATCCATACACAAACCAAACTGGGAGGCTTGATGCTGTCTCAAAAAAATATATTTGTGGGTCAGTCTACTTCCATAACACCCAACTTCTTATTTAATTGTCTGACAGATGGACTCTCTGCCTTTGCTCCTGCCTTTCTGGTCCTTTTAAATATTGAAAACAAAGATCATGACCCTTATCTATTAACAAGTGCTGCCATTGAAAGCAGGGATTTCCCCGCATTTTCTTACAAAGGCATTCTGGGAACCGCATGGGGTAGTCGATTTGATGTTAAGGACAATCCCCAGGCAGGTAGAACCTGGCCTGTTCATAAATTGCAGGTAGAGCATGATACCGGAGAAATTGAAGAAATGGAATTTCCTTTCACATTTGCTGATCTGGCCGTACTTAATAAGGATTATCAGAATCATTTCCTGGTTATCGATCCTGCACATTGGAGTGATAACCTGATCCATTTAACTGTGTACATTAGCAACAGCGATGAAGAAAACATCGAAAAAATTCCATTTATATGGATGATAGACAATAACAATAACCTGCATAAGGTGGCTGTTTCATGGCCAATGGCATTAGCTGCCCAGGAACGGCTGGATTTCTGGAGACGCCTGCAGGAAAACAGTGGGATCAATAACTACCATGTGATCAAGGCTGTTGAGTACACTAAAGAAAAGATGCAGAAAAAGCATAAGAAGGCACTCAAAAAGCTTATGAAAGAACATGAGTCTGAAATTGAGATGGCCAGGGATGAGGAAGCGGAAAAAGTAATGGAAAATCTCACCTCAGCACTCCTGAATCTTGATTTAACTTCTTTGCCAACAGGCACTAAGCCTTTGTCAAAATCTACTCCTGCTATAGAAACACCATCAACAGAATCCGATGAGAAAGTAGATGAAAAAGCAACTGAACCAAAAGAGGCGGAAATTACACTTAGCAACGATCCCTATATAGATACACCTCTGTGCACTTCTTGTAATGAATGTACCAACCTCAACGGAAAGATGTTCATGTACAACAATGACAAAATGGCTTATATTGCCGATGCTTCTGCTGGCACATTTGCTGAGTTGGTTCAGGCAGCAGAAAAATGTCCGGTGAAAATTATTCACCCTGGCTCACCATTGAATCCCGATGAGCCTAATCTTGATGACCTAATTACAAGAGCCGCTAAATTCAATTGATAAATGGGAGGAAGCATTCTAATACCTTTGGCCATCTTAGCCGGATTGGGATTACTCTTTGGGATAATCCTGTCTGTGGCCTATAAGAAATTTAAGGTATTTGAAGACCCTCGTATCGATGTGGTCGAAAACATGCTTCCTAATGCCAATTGTGGTGCCTGTGGTGTGCCCGGTTGTCGTGCTTTTGCCGAAGAGGTAATTAATAATGGTGTTAATCCTGCTAAATGCTCGGTAAGTTCTGAAGAAGGAATTGCTACCATCGCAAACTTCCTTGGTGTTGAAGCACAGCAGGAAGAAAAGAGGGTAGCAAGGCTACTATGCGCAGGTGGTATCAACGAAGCTCACAACCTGGCCGATTACAAAGGTGGCTTGAGCACCTGCCGGGGTGAGGCTGTTGTGGTTGGTGGCAGCAAAGATTGCTCATGGGGCTGCCTCGGGCTGGCTGACTGTGAAAAAGCATGCGATTTTGATGCCATTGCCATGAACAAAAATGGCTTGCCCGTTGTTGAGACAGCCAAATGTACCGCCTGTGGTGATTGTGTGGATGAATGTCCGAAACAATTATTCGTAATCATGCCTATCAGTCAGAAA
>JBDLIU010000383.1:0-4315 GCA_039714715.1 Bacteroidota bacterium | reverse complement strand
ATATACTGTTTCTGAAATCACGGGTTGAAGAGGTGGTACTCCAGTATGTTGCATCCACTAGTTTGTCTGCGGTAGCATTTACTGTTAGGGTGTAAGAATCATTGGTTTCACTGGTTACCCAATCACAATCCGGATATTCATTATTTGAAATGGTTATTGCAAAGAAAGAGTTTAAGGCCCATATTGACTGGAGGTTATTATCCAGGTCAAGATCGTGACCTGCATTAGGAACATAGTGGATAAGGTTTTTCCCGGGGATATCATCATAATAATGCTTAATAACATCAACAGGCCAGTAGGGATCGTTTGTACCCAGAAGAATAAGCTTCGGCATAGTTAATACATCTCTATAAGAGTAAGGATCAATCATTTTTACAAGATCTGTGCCCGGGCCTCCGGTGCCGGTAAGTTCTTCTGTTAATCCAAGATCTACATAATCCTGGATCTGGTAGCTATAACTTCCCCAGGTTTCAAGGTGATATGGGATGCTTTCAGGAATGTTAAGCATATCAATAACCATTGGGGCAATTGCTTTAACCCGGTTATCTGATGCACCCGTCAGCCAGGTAGTCCAACCTCTTTTTGATGCACCGGTAACTACAAATTCATCAATGGACAAATTGAGTTCTTGTTCAGTATATTCCTGTGTTGCATCCATGGCACGCACAGCCGATTTAGTCATTGGGAATAGCAGTGGCCAGGTGAGATCACCATCTAAAATATACTGGTGTAAAGTGTGTGATATTAATTCATCTTCATACTTTCCTTCGTAAAGCGGTTGAAGCGGAACTTGTCGCAATACCACAACAACTGCCTGGTTCATCAATGCCAGATAGGCCATTGCCGTAGCCTCACCATCATTTACACCCTTGAAAGTAACTTCTCCGTTATGTACACTGCCCCCGGTGATATACAGGAGTGCATCGTCATAAATGGTTACTGCAGGCACCAGAATAGTAAGCTGGTGAATCCATTTATGTCCTTGCCATGTTTGTGAGGTTAACAAAAGATCATATGCCTGTACGCTGTTAATAGTGTAAGTATTTTTTAACTCCCATGTATAGGTAGTGTCATCGTTATTGATATAGTGGTCGAGTGCATTATCAGGGGTGGTAGGCTCTGGTGTTTCAATTACAGGTACTTCTGAACAGGAGGTAACCAGTCCTAATATGAAGAGTGAAAGTATGAGATAGAGAGCTCTATATGTTTTCTGAATAACCATGATTAAAAGAGACTATGTTCAACATATTGACAGATAGTATGATATACGGGAAGGTGTAACTCCTGGATATCAGGTGTAGAAGTTACAGGCACTTTTATTGTAATATCGCATAACTCATTCATGTCTCCTCCACTTTCTCCGGTTAGTCCTATAACAAACATGCCGTTTGCCCTGGCGGCAATACAGGCATCTAAAACATTTCTTGAGTTACCGGAGGTACTTATGGCAACCAGTATATCCCCTTTCTTGCCATAGCCGGCAATCTGCTGGGCAAACGCAAGGTTTGCATCTATATCATTGCTGATGGCAGAAACTAATCCGGTATGTGCAGTTAGCGAAATGGCAGGCAGAGCGCCCTGTAGGTTGCGGGCAATGTATCGTCCTCTTTCTCCTGCGTTAATTAGATTTTCTTCCAGTCCTTCATCAATTTTCCGTTCCTTAGAGAAGCTTTTCATCAATTCCCCAACCATATGATCTGCATCGGAGCTGCTACCTCCATTTCCACATATTAATAACTTGCCACTGGCTTTGTAGCAGTTAACCACCTGGCTACAAGCTTTTTCAACATCCTTCTTGCAGACTTCTAATGGCAGATATTTTTCAATGAGTGAATCAATAAGAAATTGAGGTTCTATGTTTTTCTGATATTCCATATTTAAATTCTCTGTGGCTCTCAGCGACTTCTCTGCGAATCTCCGTGGAATAGCTATTAGTTATTCGCAGAGCTACGCAGAGTATATTATTTATTATATAACAAGTTAAACAATATATCAGTCTGTGAGAAATCAGGGATAATAAAATGAGCCCCTGCTTTTATTAGTCTTTTCCTTTTATCTGTGTTAAGCCCGAAGCGTCTGATCTCATCACTGGCTACACCAATTGTAATACCATTTGCTTTACGGCATTCCTTTATCTCTACCGGGCCATCACCAATGGTAAGTAATTCTTCTCCCTTAAGGCTATTCCCTTTAATGATGTCATCGATCACCATTTTCTTAGAGTACTTCGAAACGTCACCTACTGATCCATAGATTCCTCCATCGAACATATCGGCATATCCCAATGCTTTTGCTTCTGTGATCACATCGTCCTTGTCGGTACCACTGGCAAGGTAGAGTTTCATACCCATATCTTTGAGACGTGTTAGAAACTCGAGCACACCTTTCATCATGTAATCCTGTTCCAGAAGCTGACCAGTTTCCAGCTTTTTAGTACGCTTGTTTACCACCTCCATTAAGGCATCATTATAGATTTTTTTATACTCAAATTTATCCTTGATCTGATCTTTAGGCACTATATTGAATTCATCTACCAGTTTTACCAACCCTTCCATCTGAACAATAGTTTGAATACCGGTAGTCACATCAATAAACTCCTTTACTGATTTTTGAGCCTCATCAAAAACAGATTTGTTTGCTGTTTTATAAGTATCACCCAGAATAGCTTCGACCATTACAGGCTCCATCACTTCTTCCCATCCCTCGCGCAGGGTGCTTACGGTACCATCATGATCAAATACCAAATGCTTGAAGTTACCCAACCGTGACATAGCTGATGGTTCGCAAAGCTCAATTTCACTATTTTCAAAATAGTTAGCTAACCGAACATCATTAGCAAGATCTTCCTGGTAATTATAGTCAGGATCGTTGTTAATCTCTTTAATCTCCTCTTTAGAGGCAGTCCCGGTTGTGAAAAGTTTCTGAATAGTAACACCCGCAGCTAATGTGGCGAAGCTGGCACTATCAATATGGCTAATGTCAGCAGCAAGGCATACAGCCAGGGCACTAATTACAGTATCACCGGCTCCCACGGTATCGATTTTACCAGTAATCCTTAGTGCCGGAACCTCTTGTAATCCTTCTTTATCGGCAATAATAATTCCTCTTGGTCCGGATGTAACAAATACAGGCTTTGTAGTTTGCTGGTGAAGCTTAAAAGCATCTTCCCTAATGATTTCTAAAGGAATAAAGTCAGATGGTATAGCTTCTTTGCCAATTAAAACAGCTGCTTCTATCTCATTGGTTTTTCGATATACATTTTTAAACTTGCGGTTATAATGTCTTGAGTCAAGGATAACAATCTTATCATCGTACTTTTCAAATAGCGCATTGGCAGCATCAATAAACATATCATTATTCAGGCTGCCTTCTACCTGTTGGTTAAAAATTAGCACATCATAATTTTCGAGAGCATTCCTAAGGTTGCCGATTACTTCTGTATCAGTCTCAATTGACCTTTTGTTTTTTAAGCCAAAATCAATTCTGGGATCTTCCTGATCGTCATTATATTTCTTGAGATAGGTATAGGTGGCAAAATTCTCATTTTGTTTAATCAAACTCTCTGTAACAACACCAAGACTATTGAGTTGTGCTTTAAGTTCTCTTCCAAAGATATCATTACCAACTACACCTATCGCTCGAATTTCCTTTGGGCGTAAAGCAGAAAGGTTTGCAACAATATTACCTGCTCCACCTGGCGAGTATTTTTGCTTAAGTACAGCTTCTGCTTTAAGGCCTGTTTCAACAGACACTTCTGAGCCATCTTTATCCATTATCCAGTAAACATCGAGGCAAAAATCTCCATAAACGGCTATTCTGGCATCTTTTATCTTGCTAAAAATGGTTTCGAGCTTACTATTATCCATGTATTTTTTTATTTGATCAGTTTAATAATTTCTTTATATAAATGAGGGAGGGTGTCTTTTTGATTTCCCTGCACATAATAACCGCTGCCATGATATGCTTCCGGCACCCGGGTTACAATGCTTTTCTGATCGCGATAATAATAGCCAACTGAATTCTCATCCTTGAATACACTTGGATTATAAGGTCTTAAGTCGAAGTTGGCTGTGACAAGGTTCTTTGGAACCTTACCAATATTACCCACCATAGAAGCAGCTTTCAGGAACACTTCAGGACCGGTAACTGCACTTCCCACATTTAGGATCACACCGCCTTCGGTTAGTTTGGCTATTTCTTCTGTGTAAATAAGGAAGTCACGACCAGAGCAGCCACCCTTGGCGCTGCCATCAAACCATTCATGCTGATCAAGCACGTCAGTGCCAATACCTACATGAATAGTTACCGGCACATT
>JBDLIU010000382.1:0-4374 GCA_039714715.1 Bacteroidota bacterium | reverse complement strand
CAAAAAAGTTGAAATAATGGCGAGGTAGCTCAGCTGGTTAGAGCGCATGATTCATAATCATGAGGTCGGCGGTTCAAGCCCGCCTCTCGCTACTGAAAACACTAAGAGCCTGGAAGTACCCAGGCTCTTTTTTCGTTCTAGGTGAAACATAGGTGAAACATTTATAATATACCTTCTCTCCTACTCATATCAAAAATTAAATCCATTACAACCTATTTAAATCCTACTAAAACCTCAATAATAACAAGGCTTTGGGCGTATGGCTTTAGTATATTACAAAAGCATTTTATAACTAATATCGTAACTTTCAAATTGAGGAATTATGCATTATCCATAAAATCGTACTTGTTTTGTATTAAGAAGTGGTAAATCAATCTTTTGAGGTACCGGATTGTTAACTGTGACATCTATTTCGTAAAGATTGTATTCAAACACATCCATTCCGGTATAATAGATTTTTTTGCCATCAGGCGACCAGGATGGTGAAAGCAATAATTCAATCCATTCATAATCCGTGTTTCCTGACCTCGAATCTAAAATTTGAATTGATCCTGTACCATCAATCCTTGAAATTGCAATAGTATTATATCCCGGATCCCATCCAAATTGCAATGTATAAGCCAGATAATCTCCATTGGGAGACCAGGCAACTCCATTGGCTCCATGAACAGCATAGAGAAACTGGTCTATTGAAATATTTCCAAAATTGTTGGAATAGTACAAATTAGTTAGTTGTTCATCTGTTGGAAGGTGAATTTCTGAAGATTGTGATTCAAACAAATTTTCAAATATCTGTAATCTGTGTTTAGAATATTTCGATCCAGAGCCTACTATTTTAGTGCCTGATGGATCCCAGGAAAGTGCAAACCCGGAAAATTTTGAACCATTCTCTAGAATATGGTTTTCATCTCCCTCTCCCCTGAGATAAAATTCCTCACTGCCATCTGGTCTTATAAGTTTTATTTCATCATAACCATGTTTTTTGATAGTTCCATCAGCAAATTTTGTTAATGCCTGCGAATCATCAGCAAATGCAATCCAGTCATCTTTAGGGCTCCAGGCTACTTTCCAGGCAATACCAGTGGGATTCTTGGAAATGATTCTAAATTCACCAGAAAGTAAATCGTAAGTTGCAATCCTTGTTGGATACCCATCATATGGATTCGCCAGTGGTCCCCAGCTAAATGCAATCTTTTCTCCTGTTGGGCTCCAGGTAATGCCATCATCATAAAGTTTTTTTGATGAAAATAACTTGGTTATTTGCTTACTTTCGATATCATAAGTATATATCCCTGTAAATCTATTTTGATAACTATCAACACGAGTTTCTCTAACTAATAGTAATAGTGGGAGTTCATAATCCTTATTACCAACTTCAGGCTGGTTTACTTTAACAGTTTTTGAAGCTAAAAGTTGGTTTGAAAGTGAATCAGGATATATTGTTAGTTTCAGGTTACCAGGTATAGAAAAATTACACTCAATTTCTTGTTCCCCGTCATAACGTACGAAAGGTTGTAATGAACTCGGTGTAATCAATCTCCATGATGGATTATTCAGTTTCACATTTCCCTGGTATGTGTAGCTCCCAATAACAGCACAACCCATCTTGCCCATAGTTACTTCTGAAGGCCCCAAAATTTCAAAAGTTTCCGGAATCGGTTCATCCAGTGTATCATTACAGGCTGATAATCCTGCACCTATTAACATTCCACCCATCAGGTTTTTAATAAAACCTCTCCTGCTGTGAGGAGATTGTTTTAAATACCAGTCTTGTAATTTATTATAAATCTCAATAGAGTATTTCCCGCCAAATAATCCTATTCCAGCCAGAGACGCCTTTGAAATATAATTCCTCAGCTGTTTAATTTGAATCTGTTCCTCTGTAAGCCATTTTTCTTCAATTATGCCTTGCTGATTTCGGCTAAAACCAATAAAATATCTGGCTTTAGAATTATTTTGAACAGATGTTAGAGAATCAACTTTATTATTTTGATGATCTTTTATTAACGGATTGGCATACATTGCTAAAGGTTAAGTCTGATATAAAATTCTGTTTTAAAATTAGACAATTAATTTAAATGAACATAGTTTCATTCGAATATTATTTATTTTCATACTACAGACACAACCCACACCCAAAGGCATAGGCTGTGCTACCTGTAGTATAGGTACTTAGCGGTACCCCAGAAACATGTTTTAATGAATAATTATTCAGGATACAAGGTTTTTCAGTGGTTTTGTTTTTAGTTGGTAAACCATCTCACAAACCAGGAAAAATACAGCATAAGCCAACTGTCCGTCCAGCCAATTTACTATGGTTTTAACCGGATGGACAACACTCTCTTAATCATAAAAACTAACCGCCTTTACCTTAAGGTCTTCGAGTAACATTTCTCTTTTTTTAGTCTTAAGGTCAACTTTATATAAATGTGGTTCATCATAACTCCAGGCAATAAAATAAATAGTTTCTCCATCCAGCGACCAGGTGGGCATGATTGGAAGCCAGAGAGGCACATCTGAGCTAACACCCTTGGAGATTGCAAGAGGAGTGATATCACCTGTACCATCCGCATTAGACATTGCCAAAACATTATAGTTATTAGGGAATTCTTCTGCAAACGAAATATCGTAAGCAATCTTCTTTCCATCAGGCGACCATGCGACACCGTTCGGACCTGCAACAAATGTTCTATAGAAAAGGTCTTTTGGCACGCTGCTAAAATCAGCAGCATCATAGAAACGATCCACCTGCTTCTGCGTAGGGAGCACTGATCGCTTTGATGGTTTGCCACTCAGCACATCATCAAATATGACCAGTCGCTTTTGGTTGAGCATATTCCCGCCCGCCACCAGGCTAGTACCGTCAGGATTCCATGAGAGAGCAAACCCAGCATATTCCTTGTTGGAAGTGTCCCCTCCTAAAAAGAATTTCCCTGAACCGTTAGGTCTGCTGATAGCAATCTCATCAATACTATAATTAGGTGCTCTTGAATCATCAAGATAGGCTATCCACTCACCAGTAGGGCTCCACGTCGGTCTCCATGCCATCCCGCTGCCATTACGGGAGATGTTCGAAATTGCACCTGTCAAGAGATTATAGGTGCGTACAGTGATAGGGACATCAGGATAATGGGATTCTTCACAGTCATGCACGAACACCAAGTGATTACCAGAAGGACTCCAATTTGGATGATTATATAATTTATCGGTATTGCCAAACAGCCGTGTTACTTCACCAGATTCTCTATCCATAGTACACAATGCTTTCTTTCTCCCCCTAGGCGTGGGCGATTCAACCGCAAAAAATGCCAGAGGAACATCATATTTATTCTTTGGAAGTTCTGGAGGATGTACAGTAATTTCGTGTTTAGCAATACTCTGCCCTGCCTGGTTATCGGCATAGAGTTCTAATGTGTAATTTCCAGGTATTGAAAAGTTATGTGTTACTTCAGATTCTGTTCCAACTGTTATAGTTGGCTCTAAATTACAGGGAGTAGTTAGCACCCATGCCATTTTTGTTATTGTACCTTCAGAATTTTTAGAATCAAAAGTCCCCTTTACGTGACTTCCTATTTTCGGAATAGATAACTCCTCAGGCCCTGTAATAACCGAAACTGGTGGTTCCAGTTCATTAATCTCAGGCTCATCATCTTTACTGCAAGATGCTAAACCAATAGTTCCGGCAACTATGGCCCCTGCTCTCAGAAAATTCCTTCTGGAGGTTGATTTCTTATCTGATGCCAATTCTTTTAGCCTCAGTTCCAATTTCCCAATATTCGTAATACTTCCACTTATTCCTGCAACTGAAATACCCAGTTCTGATAATAGTTTTCTACGCTGTTGGGTATTGTATTGATTGGCTGTTGGGTCAATATAAACCTCAACCAGGTTGCCAGATTCATCTTCTTTGAAACCTACAAAAATGGCATTTGGGTTGTTTTTCTGGGTACGCATAACACTTCATTTTGATTTAAGAACAAAAGTTCGGTTAAATGTATGAAAATTTGATGCTGGGTCCAAAAGTCTATTATGAGTAAAACCAGCCCACAGCGTTATCACCATCCTAGCCCTAACTAGTTAGTAGGTAGCTGTGGGTATGTACTAGCTTTTTACTGGTTATAAAAATATCCATCCGTCCGTTTCTCTTAGGGATTGTGGATGGATGGACGAGTTCTTAGATTTGATTAATACAATTTTCTTTACCCAATAATTTCAACACTGTGTAAAATCAGTCAGGGATTGGGGATTAGTATTTCTGAATTGGTGGATGTTGAGTAAATATAACAAACATACCAAATGAACCTATTATCTAAATTTCAATTGCTTTTTACTCTGAATCTTTGTTGTTTTTAAGAATAAGTTGAATATACATTG
>JBDLIU010000381.1:0-4387 GCA_039714715.1 Bacteroidota bacterium | reverse complement strand
AAACCGGCAACCAATTTACGTAACAGTTCAACGCGCTTGTCTTTTAAAGACTGATAAGCATGCTCTTTCGCTAAAAGTTTCTTGTCTTGTCGGTTGGCCGTAAACAAAGGTAAATCAATCGTAACGCCGGCTGTAAGAAAGTCGGCACGCTTCATGCCGTTAGGGTTGTTATCCCGATAGCCATAGCTGACATTTAAACCCCATCCCGGCTTATAGCTTTCCTTAACCAACTCAATGTCTTTACGACTGATTTCTAGTTTTTTGTCTATTTCCTGGATTTTTGGATGAGAAAAAAAATGTTGACTGAGTGTTTCAAAATCATTACTAAGAACAGGAATTGACAATTCGGGTAATTGGCTTGCCAGGGGTTGAACACTTTTCTGAGTACCAATCCAACGAGATAGTTTCGAACGTTGGGTATTCACTTTCTGGGTTATTTTTGTAAGACGTACATCCAGACGACTTAATTCCAATTGGGCTCGTATTAAATCCTGTTGATTATTTTGTCCTACCGAGAACATCGATTGAACAATATCAACCAAATGAGAAAATAAACGCTTGTTTTTAAGTACTGTCTTTTCTGCCTGTTCCCAATAATAAATTTCCAGGTATGTTAAACGAACGTCTTTTATAATGCTTAGTTTGCGATCGGATATTGTTGACTGAATTAATTCAGATTGTTTTTGAGTCTTTTTCTGCTTAATATTCAGCGTA
This sequence comes from Bacteroidota bacterium, assembly GCA_039714715.1. Classification (GTDB taxonomy): domain Bacteria; phylum Bacteroidota; class Bacteroidia; order Cytophagales; family Cyclobacteriaceae; genus S012-113. The sequence continues at coordinate 3,673 of JBDLIU010000381.1, read as the reverse complement.
TCACCTGAGGGAAATTGTTGCAGAATCCCTATCTTGAACTGAGTCATATTTTCCTGATCAAATTCAAAGGTGTCTGCAGGCATGTTATTGAGAACAACTTGCAATTTTGGATCCATTAGCTGACCATCAGCAATAGACTGTTCAGAGAGTGACTGCGCCTGCCATTGTTGACTCACAATGCCTGGTTCATCCTTTAAAGCCAGTTGTTCAGCATGCTTTAATGTTAAAACTTCCTCAGAAACTGCCATAGAAGAAGCAGAAATCAGGTTAAATCCCAGGATCAGAGCAACTAACTGCTTCTTAGAACGCTGCTTTTTAGAACACGGCTTCTTTGATCGACATTCCTGTTGCATAAAATGCATAATAAGCTCCCAAAATCCTTATTTTTAAAAAATCATCTATTTATTTCCAATAAGTATAGTGTAGACAATTTTTTTTAAACCTATTTTACAGTGTCAACCTAACATCAAGCTTTCACGAACATTAAATATATTTAATGTTTATAATTATGCCTAAATAATACGCGATAACATTTTTTGTATATGAGTATGCACCAATAAAATGAAATATTAATTAAATTTAATGTTGGTGTAAGGTTCAGGCAAGAAACACTATGAGATAATACAGACATAGAAAGAAATTTAGTTTTTTACTCACCTGGCTTCTGATTAGTCAAAAAGACAATAAAAGGAGAATAGTCATGAAAAATGCAGATAAACAAAATCTGACGGTCTATGCACTCATATTACTCCTATTGGCCTTATTTTTTTTCTCAGGTTCATTAATGTGGTCACAACACCATCAGTATCACAATACGACCTGGATGGGACAAGAGTATTCTCAAGGAACCTATCATCCAATGTACTGGAATAATTCAGGGCGTTAATAGAGTAAGAGTAAATTTCACAACAGGAGGTGTATCATGTTATGGTTAACTTTATTGCTTGTTGTCGTTATATTTTTTGTATTACAACAATCTGGATTATTTAACGTTAAGTAATTAGTATAGGGCAAAATAATTGCCCTATACTAATTACTGGATTCAAAATGAATAAACACACTATAATAATTCTATTAATTACTTTTCTATTCAATCCCTTTTTTGGCAGCAGCACAGCCTGGTCCCATGGTGTAGAAAATAATGCTTACACTTACATTATCTCTCCAGAAAATGGGAGTACAGTCTACAGCCCTGTTACGATAAAATTTGGCATTAAGAATTTCAAAATTGCTCCTGTTGGGCAAGATATTCATAATTCAGGCCATTATCATCTCATCATTGATCAGGCATCTGAACTATCAATGGATGATCCCATTCCTTATGATGAACACCATAGACATCTTGATAAGGGAGAATCTGAAATAACACTTCCCTTATCTCCTGGAAGACATACCCTGCAAGTAGTGGTGGGTGATGAAGAACATGAACCTTTTGAGCAATTAGTTTCTGAAAAAATAGCCATAAACGTGATTTCAAACAAGTAACCAACTCTACCTTCAACCTCAAACTCTCAACACCAAAACAGGAATATTGATGAGAATTCTCCTAATTGAAGATGATTTAAGCGTCGCAGACTTCATTGTCAAAGGTTTGACAGAGAATAATCATGTCGTTGATCACCAATCCGATGGCAAAGAAGGTCTTTTTTTTGCCACCACTGAAACTTATGATGTCATGGTTATTGATAGGATGTTGCCCAATGTTGATGGTTTAACCATTATTCGCACCCTAAGAGCTTCTAAAATCCAGACACCAGTCATTATTCTCAGTGCCATGGCTGATGTTGAACAACGGGTTGAGGGCTTACAAAATGGCGCTGATGACTATCTGGTCAAGCCCTTTGCCTTTTCTGAACTACTGGCCCGGATTGAAATACTTGGAAAAAGAAGTCATTCATCTGAAAATAAACAGGAAACGCAGCTACAAATAGCCGATTTAAAAATTGATCTATTGACCCACAAAGTCAGCCGTAACAATCAGGATATCAACCTGCTCGCTACTGAGTATCGATTATTAGAATATCTCATGCGTCATACCGGACAGGTTGTTTCACGAATTATGTTGTTTGAACATGTCTGGGACTACAATTTTGATCCACAAACCAATGTCATTGATGTTCATATGAGTCGTTTACGAAAGAAAATAGATAAACCCTTTGATAAAGCCCTGATTCATACCATCCGTGGAGCTGGTTATGTCATCAAATAATCTGAGTGTTAAACAGCGTCTTAAAAAAATATCACATAATTCAACCTTTCGAATGGTTTTTCTTTATTTTGTACTCTTTATCCTGTCTTCTCTCATTTTATTGAGCTTTATCTACTGGACAACGGTAGGCTATATTTATAAACAACTGGACCACCATATTGAATATGATATGGATCGTATGCAAGCTATTTATAATACCAGAGGGATAGAACATCTCATCGATGCTATTGAGACCAGTCTGAAACAAAAAAATTATGAATCCGTTTATCTCTTGTATAATAAAAATACTAAACAGATCCTCGCTGGTAACCTCAACAAAATTCCTCCTCTTAAATCCGGCTGGCATATTATTGATTTATCTGATTTAACGGATACGCCACAACAACAAAATCATTCGGCACGCACATTAGTCATGCCGTTACCAGGCAATTTAATTTTTATGAATGGTCTGGATATTGAATCGGCTCATCAGCAGGAGCATATGATTTTTAACTCCTTAATTACGGGAATAGCCATTATTTTATTATTGGGCACGATTGGTGGATTTATTATCAGTATCAGTACCATAAAAAAAATAAACTTGATTAATGAAACTATTAATGAAATTAGCGAGGGTAATTTATCTTTACGTATCCCCACCAGAGGAACCGATGATGATTATGACCTACTCGCTAAAAACATTAATCAGATGCTCAATCAAATTCAAAAACTCATGCAGGGAATGCAAAATATTTCTAATAATATTGCCCATGATCTAAGAACCCCTTTGACCCGATTGCAGGGGCGTCTGGAATTAATTCAACAAGACAGCAGTCATGAAACATCGGAAGGTATCCAGGAAGCATTAACAGAAACGGATAATCTGTTATCAACCTTTAATGCGATGTTACGAATTAATAAATTGGAAAGTGGTGCTCAAAAAGGACATTTTACCCATGTCGCAATTGATGATTTATTGCAAGATGTTATTGAGTTCTATGAACCTTTAGCTGAGGACAGAGATATTTCAATTAAGTTTGACGTAAAGAACAACAGGAATATTTCTGCAGATAGAGATATGCTCTTTCAAGTTTTTACCAATCTTTTTGATAATGCCATTAAATATACACCACAACAAGGTTCAATCACTGTCAGTGCGCAGCTTATTAACACCAATGATACTCCCTATTTACAAATTATTATTGCAGATACGGGTGTTGGAATTCCAGAAAATGAAAGAAAAAAAGTCCTTGAACCATTTTATCGTCTGGAGAAACATCGTGATCATCAAGGAAATGGTCTGGGATTGAGTTTAGTTGCGGCAATTATAAAATTTCACAAGGGAAGCATTGAATTTCAGGATAATAATCCTGGGCTCAGTGTATCTATTTATTTGCCCTCTTAACAAAGCAATGTTTATGAGACATAAACGATCTTATATACCATATTTTCATTAAATCTCAGTTCAGCTTATCTAACATATGA
>JBDLIU010000380.1:0-4391 GCA_039714715.1 Bacteroidota bacterium | reverse complement strand
ATTTCATACAACATGGCGCTGTCTACTACTGTATATATAATCCCATTAATATCATATGTATCGCCGGGGGTTGCACCTTCGGGGGCTATTATGGTTCCACAAGCATTGGGTAATACTGTTGGCTCGATTGGTTTATCACATCCAAATAGAAGAAGAGATGCAGTACATATTGCAAGTAGTGTTCTAATAATAGGATTCATACGTTACAAGTTTTGATTGAAATATTAAAAGCTTATTGAGAGAAATAATATTGCCACAATCCAAATGCTTTGAATGGGAGAGGATTTTCATTACTGGTATTACTGCTACTTAATATTATTATTGCTTTTTGATTTTCCAGATCCACACTAAAAATGGTTCTGCAACCTGGCCCGGCTCCTGTATGAGTAGTAATTTTTGAACTATTGGCAATAAAATGGTGATGCCAGGGTAGTCCCTGACTAAATGCCAGATTGAATCCCAATGAACTAAGTTCATACTGGTCTTCAAAACTTTTAATAATTGCCATACCCAGATCAGTATTTGCATCAGCATTCATAATTCCCTTTGCATATTTAACCATATCATTTATATTACTTTTAAGCCATCCTCCACCATATAATCCGGTCATGGTAGCAGGAGCCATGAAAATCTCTCCAGTATTTGTGTGGGAATAAGCCACATTTGATAATGATTGAACATCATACAAGGTAGTCAAACTCATTCCAAATGGATTTAGGATAGTTTCTTTAAATATGTTTTGAAGGGATTGCTGTTTGTTCCTCTCCAGCAGGGTACCTAAAAGTCCAAATGAGAATGTGCTGTAATGTGAGTTCCAATATGCATCTTCATTAATTGGTAATGTACCGGGCGTCATTCCTAATCCCCTTTGTTCAAGGTGGTTATATGTAGCAGTAGAATCAAAATTAACCGTTAAATTAAATGGATCAAATGGTAATCCACTTGTATGGTTAAGAATATGTCGAAATGTAACATCAACACCATCTTTACTTAGGCCCGGAGCCGTTTTGGCTGGCAGATAATCTTTAACCGGGTCATCAAGAGAAATACTATTTGCATTTAACCAGTGGATAGCAGCAATTCCAGTAAATGTTTTTGTTACAGATGCTATCTCATACAATGTATTATCATCGGGGAGCTTGTTATTTCCATAATCGGTTTCTCCATAATGAAAGATATTTACTTCTTCACCATCTATCAATGCAATAGACATTGCGCTCATTAAGGCATTATCATACCAGTTCATAACTGCTGTATCCACCATAATATCAAGCTCTGTAACTTTAGGGTTATTGCTTTGAATATATTTATTGGCAGTTATGGTTTCTGTAAAACTGCTTGATTTTTGCTTTTTATTAGTTGCCTCCAGCGTTACAGTAAAATCTGCTTGTTCATTCTCATAACTATAATTAAATGTATGTACAGGATTTTCTTCGTTAGAGGTAGAACCATCGCCAAAGTCCCAATGATAGCTTTCTGCAAATGTTGAGGTGTTGGTAAAAGTGACAGTCAACGGGCTATTCCCGGAAACTGAGTCAACTGTAAATAAAGCTTCAGGGGGCTCTTTTATACATGCCAGTAAACTAATCCCTAGTAGCGTTGTTAACAATATCCTCATGGTGTAATTGATGGCTTTCATGGTTATAAGGTTTATTTTGTTCAACTAATTTTTCAACCTAATGATAGCCAATTGATTAATACCATTCTTTCTCATATGTGCCAGAAACTTTTGATTTTGTCTCATGCTTTGTTATCTGTGGATAAATATGATATTTAACGTTTTTTCTTTATATTTTTAGACTAATTACCCCGATTGGTCCATAGTTTGAACAGAATCATTTCATATTGCATTTCTGTTATCCTTATCATAGGAGGGGCTTCTTGTGATTTTCAGGCAGTTCAATCAGATAATTATCCCCCACCATTATACAAGCCGCCACCTGCCTATCTTTTTAATCCCGAAGGAGGGTATGACTTCAATCCGCTGTTAAACAAACCAATTACCCCTGTTATAAATCCTTCAAATAATGACACAATTGAAACAGGGACGCCCTTTCTATTAAGAGCGGAGAGGTATTCATTGGATAGCATTAAAATAGATACCTTGCCGGCATTACCGATTAAAGATTGGGAAGTGATTAGTGCCAGGACAAATAAATATCCTGCAAAATGGATAAAATCTGGCAAAAGTATAGTATTCGACTCCTTAAAATCATTTGATATCACGGAAACACATTCTGATTTTACAATCAGGAAATATCAAAGTCAAGACATAGTTCCATCAGGTAAAGCCATACCAATTAGCCCTGAAAAAGTATCTCTACCTTTAAGTGAACCGGTAATTAATCCAATAACTAATTCAATCTCCAATGGATCTCAAAATTTTAAATCTACAGGAACACCTACCGAGTATGAAAGTTCATCCAATAGATCAATAACGCTGGATAAATATTCCAACATTTGGGTTACTAAAAATGGATATACATATCACTGTATTTCTCAAAACCATATAATTTCCTATAAGAACAGGGGAGGTTTTTGGGGATGGCAGAATGTTCTAAATGACAGTAAGGGAAATATCTGGTCAACAAAAACAAAAGAATTACTATGTTATAATGGAGAGACATTTACCAGTTATCCATTTCCCGGAATAAGAGTTATTATCAATATAATTATTGAAGATAAGCATGGTAACCTGTGGATAGGGATGAATGGTTTAGGACTTGGCAAATTTGATGGCCAATCCCTGACCTATTATACTACTAAGGAGGGTTTGAGCGGGAATTATGTTTATTCAATTTCTGAAGACAATAAAGGCAGGCTTTGGATAGGTACCAACAACGGGATTTCTATTTTTGACCATCAGAAGTTTTACCATATCAATGAAGAGAATGGTCTTATTGCTAAACATATCCTATCTGTTTTTGCGGATAACGATTCATCCATATGGTTTGCTTCATATGAAAAAGGTATTCATCAATTAAAAGGGAATAATTTATATACGATTAAACTGAATAAGCTCGAACATAAATCTGTCTGGGTCAATACTTTCGAATCATATCTTAGTACACAAAGTTCTCCACATATCGTAAAGGATAAAAAGAATAATATCTGGGTAGCAAGTAAATATGGCCTTTGTAAAATCAGTGAGAATAGAGAGAATATTGAAGTATTTTCTACAAAAGACGGCTTGAACTCAAACTTCATCCAGGACATTGCCCAGGATTCACACGGCAACTTTATCACAGCACAACAATACGGTGGTTTATCGATACGTCCTGTTAACTCAATAGTTCATTATAGTAATAATATTGACATTGAAAATACCTGGATTGATGGTCTCTTTGAAGATCATCAGGGTAGGATATGGCAGGCGGCGGATGAACAACAATCAATTATTGTAATGGAGAATGATACTTTGTACAGAAACGCCAACCTGGCAAAACAGTTCGGTATACTGACCATGGCTTTTGAAGAAGATAAGAATGGGGATATATGGATGGGTGGTGAAGGAGGAATTATGAGGTATGACGGTAAATATGCGTACAGTTATAACCTTGGATTTACAAGCGGCAGGTATGTTTGGAATATCAGATGCCTTGACTCCGGCAATATTCTTATTACGGGCCTCATGGGGGGATATTTGTTATATGACGGTTCTGGCTTTAAACACTATTTTGCAGATTCTAATCCCAGACTTCTAATCACAAGCAGTTCAGCTGAAGATCCGGAAGGGAAAATCTGGCTTGATTCTAGACCTAATAATCTTTTGTTGGATGGAGATAGTGTTACATTCTATTCAGAAAAAGAAGGATTTTTCTGGGGAGGGAGCAGGGAAAATCTTATAGATCAGAGTGGGAATCGTTGGTTTGCAGGAAGATACGGTGTACAGGTTTTAAGCGGTGACAGTATTTACTTTATAGGCCAGGAGCAGGGATTGTATCAAAATGAATATGACATGCATTATGAAATAGTAGAAGACCGAAATGGTAATATATGGTTAATTTCAGGTTCTGTCATCACTTGCTTTATTACCCAAAAAGAATCTTCTTCTTTTGAAATTGAAAATATTATTACATTAACCCGGTGGAATGGGATGAAAGGGAACTGGGCAACAACCAGTTCCTTTATGATCGACAGGGAGAACAAACTGTGGGTTGGTACAGAAAAAGGAAGCAGTTACCTGGATCTAAATGAGGTTAACCTGACACCAGCCGAGGTAAAACCCCAGCTGATATCGCTTGATATTAATTCAAAATTTTTAGATTATCGGAATATGTATGATAGCCTGAAAAAGGATATTCAATTTTCAGAAATGATCCCTTTTGCCAATGTACCCAAAGACCTGGAGCTAAATTACAGGCAGAATCACCTTACCTTCTTTTATGATG
>JBDLIU010000379.1:0-4393 GCA_039714715.1 Bacteroidota bacterium | reverse complement strand
TAGGAGTGTTCGAAGGTAGTTCATGGGAAATATTAAGTATTAATTGAAAAAATTAGTTGGCTACTGATAAAATTCGGTATAAAAGTTTAGACGGGCAACTAGAAAAAACAAATAGTATAGGCTATTGCGCGGAGATACACAGGGGCACCGCAGAGGTGCGCGAAATTAAATCTGATTTACTCAACCAGTAGCTTCACCAACAAACCAGCCAGGTATTCCTTATTTTCTTTTTTCAGTAAGTCCAGCATGGCTTGCTCGTCCTTTTGGGCTATGGCTTCTGCAAACTTTCCGGATTTATCTTGTAGCATATTTGTGATGGTCTGTTTAGCTTTTTCTTCCTGGGTGGGGAGTTGAAGTTCGGCTATAGATAATTCCAGAATCTCACGCCCCAGTCGCTTGCAGGTCTCTTTTGGGTTATAATCAGAGGTGGCATCACGGAGGGACCAACTGCTGAAGTCCACTTTCAATGCTTCTACTTCCCTGGTGTAGGGATTGCCCTCTCCATAAATACGAGATAGGAGTAGGGCAGTACCATTTTTCCAGACTTCCAGGTCATAATCCTTTTCTGCCAGTCCATCGATACGTTTTTGAAGTAGTTCTATATATGCAGCGCTCATTTTATAAAGTTAGCTCATCAACACCTACCAAAAAAGGTCTACTGCGAATCAACAGTAAAAGAAATTTTTAGCACCAGGTATTTGAGATTATTGAAGAGATTGATAGTTTGCACTACAATGGTAGAACACAATAAAAAAATGAAGCCATTTCTCATACTCCAGTTACGTGAACTGGACGGTGCTGCTGATGATGAGTTTGCTGCCTTTCTGAAATATGGAAACCTCATAGAATCTGAGGTGCATAGGATCAGGATGGAACAGGATAGCATTGCTGATCTGGATCCGCTGGACTACTCAGGAGTGGTTGTAGGAGGGGGCCCAAGCAACGTAAGTGATAATGAAGAGAGTAAACCACCCTTTCAGCAACGGTTTGAAATGGAATTGGACAAACTGTATGAAAAGATATTTGAATATGACATTCCTTACCTGGGTAGTTGTTACGGATTAGGATCAATTGTGCGTTTTGCCGGTGGATTAGTTTCAAAAGAACAATATTCAGAAGATGTAGGAACCACTGAGATACAACTGAATAAACAGGGGATGCTTGACCCATTACTGTTGGGCCTTCCTGATTCATTTACAGCTTTGTGCGGACATAAAGAAGCCTGCCAGACTGTTCCGGAGGGAGCTGTGGTATTGGGTAGTTCAGAAGCATGCCCGGTACAGATCATTCGATTTAAACAGCATATTTATGCAACGCAATTCCACTGTGAGCTGGATTCTGAAGGAATAGGCAAACGAATAGAATATTATAAGTATCACGGGTATTTTGAACCGGAATTTGCCGATGAACTAATTGCCAAAACAAGTAGCATTACGGTAGATGTGCCGCCAATTATGCTACAGCGGTTTGTAGAGAAGTTTAGGGTGTATAGATGAAAGTATTTATTATGAGAAGTAATTTATTGATTACAGTGTTATTAGTACTATTGGTAGTCAGCAATACATCTGGCCAGGATGCTGCTGCTTCCGATGCGAAATTTGGAGGGCCTTTTACAACAATTAGTTTTAACAAAAACGGACCCTCGTTATCAGTTGGTGGTGGTGGATCTTTCTATACAATAGGCAACTCTTTTATTGGAGTATTTGGACAAGGAACTACAAGTGCCTTTAAAAGAAATGTAGAATTAAATAATGAAAGCTATTTGATGAAATCAAGACAAACAGGCTTTTGGTTAGGATATAAACAAGTAATAAAGAAGCACCCTAAACTTGCTTTGTCATTATACAACAAAGTAGGTTTTGGAAGAGTTTCCTTAGATAATTCTCAGCATTCAATAAGCTATTATGATGCAACTATAGTATTTACACCTAATATAGAAATATCATATCGTGTATTGAAATTTTTTGAATTGGGAATTGCCGTATATTATGAAATCTTTACTGGAGTCAATTTTTATGGTTATTCAAATACAGATTTTAATTCAGCAGGAGCAAGCCTATTGTTAAAGTTTAGGGGAACGGAATAGAGTTGTTGGTATAATGGTGGTTTAGGATGTATCTGAAAAGTGTTTAATATACTTGGCCTTGGTACATTATAGCACTATATTGCACCAATAGTATGACAATACTAGCAAATTTAAAATGTAGAATCGGTGGGAACAGTTAGGAAAACGGTAACATTTACAGAACAACAGGACAAGTGGATAAAAGCACAAATAGCTTCTGGAGAATACACTAATGATAGTGAATACTTACGTTCACTTGTACGTCATGACCAGGCTAAAAACGCAAAATTTATATCTTTAAAAGCAGCTATTCAGAAAGGAATTGATAGCGGAATAAGTGAGAGTACCATTCCAGATATAATGAAAGAGGTTGAAGATCGTATGAATAAAGATGGGCGTATATAAGCTTTCAGAAAAGTGCAAAGCTGATCTTGTACATATTTATGAATACGGTATTGACAACTTTGGGCTAAACCAAGCTCAAAACTACATGCTTGGCTTACATGAATTGTTTCAAACCTTACCGGAGAATGTAAATCTTGGTCGCGATGCATCTGAATTTTTTCCATCATTGAAACGATTTGTGTATAAGTCTCATATGATTTTCTATTTACAAGCAGATTCAGGTGTATTTATTGTCCGTACATTAAGCCAAAGTATGGACTACGAGCAACATCTAGTATAATATTGTAGCTTAGTCACTCGTTAAAGACATTTAATCATAACGTCAAATTATATAACGAAAGTTATATAATTTATATTATGTTAAATACCGTATTTCTAAATCTACCCCACTCATATAAAGAGGTAAGCTTAAAAGTCCTATATGGCGCTGTATTTATTAGTTTTGAAATATCATTCAATTTAAGAAGTCTTGAAGCAGTTCATAAATAATAAAACTATAGGCCTGGGTATAATATTCGTAGGCTTATTCATTTACTTTCCCTCTAATGCGCAGTACTGGTCGTTACTCGAACCTGGTGACTTACAATTAGAAGCTCCTGTAGAAAACATTGCCGTTAGTCCTACAGGTGATAAAATAGCGATAAGTCAGAAAAGTAAGATCTATGTATACAGTTACCCTGAGATGAAACTGCGATCTGACTGGCGTACATTAACCAGTGTCTCATCCTTAAGATTTTCTACTAATGGTCAATTTCTTTACTCCAGGCATGATAAAGACCGTTTTGCTAAGGTTCGTAGTAGTTATAATCCTCGCGACAGTACCAGGATGTGGAATCTGGACAATTCACCTGCTTCAATAGATATCAAATTGCCTTCACCATTCGGATTTGTTAAGTCTGCTGATACTCTGAATAACTGGGCGGTAATGCATATGAGTGGCTTTAGGAGGCTTGATCCTCCATATAACACAGAATTCTGCACCGAATCATATCTTATAAAATATGCGAATAATGCCACAGAAAAGAGCCTTAAGCTTCCCTCCTGTGCGGTTTCAAATTTATCCACTTCTAACAGCAAGCAGTTCTTTATAGGGCACCATGACGGTCTTATAACTTCCTGGAATACAGATAGTTTAACAATGAACTGGCAAGTAAAAGTTAGCAATAATCCTGTGAAGATGGAAAGCCTTCTGGGCGATAGTTTATTGTTATTATCCTATAGTTCCTCCTATGAGGATACAATTTCAGGAATTGAAATGTTGTCTGCAAAGAACGGACAACCTGTTTTTACCATGAATACAGCCGATTGGGACTATACTGCACACGGCGAGAACATTACTGCCGTATTATACGATCAAGTACATAAATGGATTATAACAATATACGATGACTTTAATTTGGCAATAATCGACCCGGAAACCTCAGAAGTTATCATTTCTGATCATAGAATACCCGGCATTTCACGTATGTACGACATCGCATTACTCCCTAATGGGCACCTTCTTCTATGTGGTGATCCGTTTGAATCAGATCGTAAACCATCCTATTTACTCGAAATTGACCTGGAAATGGAACTTTTAGCCAATAAACGCTATTTTGAGCAGACTTCTCTCCTGTCAGCAGATACTTCCAGCACCATTGTACCTCAAATGCAATTTGGGCACCCGGGCTCTTCCTCTAGCCTGGATGAGGCAATTGTGGGCGTATCTGCAGATAACCGCTTTCTTTTGTCAAAAGAAAACAGCCAGCTGATCCTCTGGGATGCCCATTCACTGCGTTTATTGAAGCGCTTTAAGTTTAAAGATGAGATCAAAACAGCATCATTCACCGAAAATGGGCTGATTGTGGTGTCAGAAACCGCTTCTACGCCATTTATTATGGAGTATAACTTCGAAACCTCCGAAATCACGGAGTTAGCAGTACA
>JBDLIU010000378.1:0-4414 GCA_039714715.1 Bacteroidota bacterium | reverse complement strand
CATATCCAAGCGGATATGATTATACAAACACAAGGGTATTAAGTCTTGAAATAAATTATAGTGATGCAATGTGGTGTTCCATGGGGCAATATGTTGGAGGTGCAGTAGCCGGATATAATGTGTCATGTACGTTATCATCTGCAAATATACTGATATATTATCCTGATATTTCCACCATGCACAATAGAGCCTTCAGGATGATATTAATGAAAGTTGAATAAATAACCTTGTTGTAATACCATAAACTCAGTATCATGAAAAGAATATTCATTTTATACATTCTTATCTTGGGCTGCTTTATATTAACTGCTCAGGAGGTAGTTTCATCAGGAGGTGAAGCAGGTACAGCAGCCGGCTACGAAATTAGCTGGACTGTGGGAGAACCGGTAATCGAGACCGTTTCTGACGGAACAAATACCTTAACACAAGGATTTCACCAAACAAAACTAACAGTTACCTCAGTTAACGAGTTCTCTATTTCGGGAATCGAGTTGAAAGTATTTCCAAATCCAACTGAGGATTATGTACACATTCATATCAGCGAAGTCGTTGAAGAAGTGAGCTATGCAATTTACAATAGCCTGGGAAGTCTGGTGGAGAAAAAAGAAATTATCTCTACCAAAACAAAGCTAAACTTCACACCGTATGCCAGCGGTACGTATATTCTCAGGCTGAACCGTAATACAAATGAACCTTTGCAAACCTTTAAAATTATTAAGCGATGAAAACACTGCTAACTTTATTGGGGTCCAGAGATCGAAGAATTGTATTATTTGTGTTATCCTAAGGTTGCCCTCTCTTTTTCTTTCACTAATCATTTAACAACAGTAAAATCATACCCTGCAAGATCTTCAGTAGAAAAAACCATCAACACCTCCGTCAACATTAATTGGAAAGTCCCCGTAGATCTTAGGATTTGCGGGGGCTTTCGCGGTTTGGCGGTGGTGCCTCTGGAGGCTGCAACCACAAATTTGATCTGCAAGAGTTATAGATTTGGCAGTATTCAAGAACCATATTCAAATCAATTTGTTTAAACAGAACCAGAGCAGATACCCAAAAAATTCTAACCAGATAAGATGAAATATCCTAACTTTTATAATGAAATAGAGCACATAATCCTGAAGGATAAATTAAGCCAGTTTTTAGGATCGACCAGGGAAGGAATAATAGATATCTCCTATCTCGATATAGTAAAAATGGCTGGTCATAGCTGCGTAGTTGTCAGTGGAGCTTATCTGACTGCACTAAAAGGGCTGCAGGCGCTTTTTGGAAGTGAGCTGCCCGGAAGGGGGGAGATCAAAGTCGAACTACGCGAGTCCTTAACTGATGGTAATACAGGTGTTTTTGCACAAGTATTGTCAAATATCACCGGGGCAACTACCGATACTGGATTTAGTGGTATCAATAACAGATTTAACCGGAGAGGGCTGTTGGCTTACGGTGCAGATATTCAATCAAACGTTCGACTCACCAGGCTTGATACCAACAAAAGTATTGAAGTAAATTATATGCCTTTGAAGGTAGTAAAACCAAGTACCATTATGCAATCTGTTCTTGGTCCTGCGGCCACAGAAGAGAGCAAAAAGGAGTTTCCCAAACGATGGCAGGAGATGGTAAAAACCATTTTTGATAATGCTGACAAAGTTATTTCCCTTAGATAGACTGAACACCTGAGATCCATCAACGCCTCCATCAACATAAAATGCAAAGCCCCCTCAGATACGTGATCTTCGGGGGCTTTGGCGGTTTGGCGGATGCCACCAGCCCCCAATGCTTTGAGGCATGATCGGGCGGAAATCTTGATGTAAATGTTTGCAGTAGAGTGAGCTAGTATTTCGTCATCATGAAGTGAAAATTTAAAAATCTCCGTATCCTGTTGATGGGATGCAGGTTACTTCTAGGCCCAGTAGCTGATTACGAGGAATCTAAGCCAGTTTGCGATAGCAGAAAAAACCGTCAACAGATTCGTCAGCGCGACAACCTCTATGCGTATTTAGTAAGTGTTAAATCGCCGATGCTTATACTTCATATGATCCTCAAGCGCCTGCATGATATCCCCCTTCTTAAAATAATCCTTCCCCCCTTTTTTGCCAATATCTAATTGGCAGGTTCAGGTGCTATTTGCTGATCCTGTTCATGAGATAGTTGAATCTTATGGTAAAATCTGCATAGTCATCTCCATCGTATACCCTCAGGGGCTCTTTAAAGTAATCCTGGCCCTGGAGTACTGAGGTGGCAATCTCTGCAACAGGCACCTCGAATGTCTGAACCCTGTAATGGTCGTCAACATCCGGCCAATCATCCACCTCATGGAGGCTGATTTTAATCACAATGGTATCGGACTGTTTCAATCCTGCCCACAGTCTCTTCGTTGTAGTATTTTCAGTAAAGTAATACGTGCTGCGTTCACCCACAGAAAAATAGCTCCCCGAACCGCGTGCCAGATGATCTACTCGCGCCCCTTCTCCCAGACTTTTTGGCCAGGTATAGACACTCCCATAATATTCAAGGTTGCCTCCAATATCACTGCCATGGGCCTTCAGGCTGTGCAAAAAGGTGGTGATGTCATACTCAATATTATCAGTCCGCGGAATGGCTGTCACGATGGGATAGGAGGCGGCAAAGACAATCTTCCCAATACTGTTATCCCTGATATACCTGAGTTTGTATGAGATAGGTGCTCCGGGGGAGGTTTTGGAATAATTTCCGCCGGCCTTGATATAGTTCTTAAAATCCTCAAAGCCGTTGACTGTGGCTCCTGCATCACTGCCACTTCCTCCAAGAATGTATACCTTCATGGTCGATTTCGCCTTCAATGTTTCAAAGTCAGTTGAAGTCGCTGCATCGACACTGGCATATGAACCATTCAGATAGGCTCTTACATCTGTCTCCTCCAGCTCTGACTCTACAGTAAAAAGGGCCATTCGTCCAAAGGTCACCGTTGATACATACATGGGCATATACGATCCAAACAATGCCCGGTCCACATCATCCTTAAACAGGTCCGAGGGTGTGGCCGGCAGGTCCATGTCAAGCGTGTAGTAGCTTTGAATAAATTTGGCGACAAGCCGTGTCTTTATTTCTTTTTTTGAATAGTCAAATCCGCCTGCAACGTTTACTATTCCTGTTTTGTAACTAGCATGCAAAGAAAGGTCAAGTTGCTGCTGGGAATAGGCCTGTTCCTGGGTAAATCCCATGTTCGCAGGAGGCACATCGTACTCCTGGTTCATCAGGTCATTAACAGCCTGCCGCACTGTCGACAGCTTTGGATCCTCCACAACAACCGAAACCAAACCACTTCCTGTCAAAGAGGTAGAAATGGTAATGGATTTTCTCGTGGCCGGAATAAGGGTATATGTTCCATCAAGTATGGATTCACCTTTCACCAGCGCTCCCGGGTAGATCACGTCTGTTGCCGGATTCAGAACGATCTGCTCGTCAAAGCCCGCAGCAGCCTCATAGTATTCGTAGTGGTAAATATATTCAGAGGTTGTATCATCTTCTGTGGATGTAATTTCAGCCTCGTGCTCAGGGGGCATTTGAGTGGAAATGGGCGGTAGGGACTTAAGAAATTCATTCAGACTCCCTTCATCGAAGCCCTCATCTTTTGAACAGCCTGCAAATATCCCAAATATTGCTAGACCAGTAAAAATGGAGAATGCTGTTACAATTCCAGTTCTTGGTTTCATGGCTGGTGGTATTAAGTTGAAATACAGGGAGATAAAGTTAAGCCATAATAGGATCAATGTCAAGTAATTAATCCATTTTGACCTAGCCCAATAATTCCCATTGATTAATCTACGCTATGGATTGAGCCTTGAATACAGGACTTTGAAAAGTGAAATCGATAAAAGTATGGGGATGCTTGCTCAGACTTTTGTTCAACTGAGAACTATGTGAGACCTGGTTGTCAAATTCGGTAAAACCGGAAGTCACAAACTTATGAGTTTTTTACCAAAATGTGACTTCCAGCTGTATTCACGGTTGCTTCGTTGTGGCTATAATAAATTGTAGAACAGTGATATATATTGATGAGAAGAATCCATAATCAATATTCAAAAGTCACCACCCTGAGAAAAAATCACTTACTTGTGACTTGCAAGAAATTGGAAAATAGGGTATAAAGGAGAACTGAAATTGAGAATCAACAAATCCGTCAACCCCCTAATAAAAAATCCCTGCAAGTCGTTGACTTACAGGGATCCGTGATTTAGGCCGGTGGTGCCACCAGCCCCCATCGATCCTTTGCATGATCGGGCGGAAATCCTGATGTAATTATTTGTTATAGAGGGCACTATGATTTCATCAGCGTAATGGAGAAATCCAGAAATCCCCGTTTCCTGTTGATGGTCTGCCTGTTACTTGTAGGTCCATTAGCTGATTACGAGGAATCCAGGCAAGATTGCGATTGCAA
>JBDLIU010000377.1:0-4438 GCA_039714715.1 Bacteroidota bacterium | reverse complement strand
TTGTAGTCATGTCAATTTCCTTTCAAATTTTATGATGTTATAGATACGGTCAAAGCAATACACCCGAAGGTTGGGTTAAACCCAAATCACTTGACATTTTCTACGCTTGGACGTTTTTACACACAAAGACCTTAGCAGCTCGAATCGGGCGGCCGAGTTTATTCGCGAATTTATCCGCCTTTAATTCCAGTTCACCAAGTCTATAAGAAATTTCATGCTAGCCGGAAAACCGTCAAAGGGGCTCCACTGCAGAATGTGTGTTTTTATAACAGCAACTATTTGAAATCAAAAAAGACGCGACCCAGCAATACGCGGTTAATATTCAATGGCATTATTCGATAACATAAACGAAGAGAACGATGATGCAAACACATCTCATTGAAAGCACACTATAACAATAGAGCACAAATCTCAAAATAGCCTTGAAAAAGATACTCTCAACGGCGGCTCGGATCAGCTGGTAAAAGTTATCAACGCAAATATCGGTTTAAAATGAGGGTTTGATAGTATGTGCTAAACTTTCAAGGCTTTAGAGCTTTTGCACATCAACAATAGTTGTATGCAAGAATCATGCGAATCAATGCGATTGTGAACAATGTTTAAAAATATCAACATGTAATGCCTGTTATACTTTTGAACAGAAATTCTACTTCTTCGCTGAACCATTAAAAATGTGTAATAAATTACATGATTATATGAAATGTATGAAATATATTATCTAATTTTCAAGTGATACAAGAATCATATAGATAAGGATGGCGTTTTATCATGTGTGTTTATGGTTTAAGTGCTATTAATAGTTTTCTATCTGTTTCAATTTACTGGAAAAGATTTTGGCTTTTTTAAGATTGCTTTCAACCTCTTTGTAATTAGGATCAAGTGAGTAGACCAGTTCCCACTCTGAGATTGCCTCAGCCAGTTGTTCATCACCGAAGTAAGAGATACCTTTATCGTAATGGATTTGTTTATAGAATTCCTCGCTTTTCTTGGAGAATTCGGAGCATTTTTTACATTTCTCATCATATCGGAGAGATGCTTCAAACCCTTCCTTGGCCTGCAGGTATTTTTTGCTGTCGAATAATATCATAGCCTGGTTGAAATGCGACAGGGAGAGGTATTTAATGGCGACTTCATCATCCGGGTTTACATTCGCGGCCTTGACGAGCTCAGCAATAGCATCCGGGTATTTATTCTCATTAAAAAACGCAATGCCAAGCTCTCTATAATTAGCCGCTTGATCATGAGATACTATCTGATATGTTTTAATAAACCGGCTTTGGGTTGAATATTCAACGGTGAGAGCATTATAAAGAATAGTAAAAAGCTTTTCGCAATACTGGACAGCATTGTCCGGTACGATGAGATTGTAGGGCCACGATGCAGGTTCGATGAATAGCTGATCATCATCTGCAAAGTGACGATCAATGGATAATAATGATTTATCGGTAAACATAATAGCCGCAATAAGTTCGTTCCCTGTCGGTGGAGATACCGCCATCGGTTCAGTGCAGAATGTTTTTCCTGAAATTAAGGATATGTGCTCCTCGCGTGTCTGGGGAAACAGCATATACAGCCCCTCCGCATTGGCGTTGAGAAGCATAAAATATGCCTCATGGTTTGAAGTCAAGCATATTTCAATTGTATCACCCACTCGAAACATGTCGTTAGATCCACCATTGAATGTGACCGCGGTATCATATCCATCATTAACAGACTTTAATAAGTCAAAGGATTGCATGATATTGAAACAATAGTACTTTGAAACGATGGTCTCAAGCAAAGTAAGAAGCTGCCGATCATTTGTAAAATTATAGTTTTCCTGGTATAAGTAATTTCTTTCATCACCAAATAAATTACTGCGTACCGTAAGGTATATTCCCTGAGAACTGTCATTCAAAGCAACAAGCAGGTCGCAGGCACCCTGGTCTTTTTTTCTAACCAATTCCATTTGTCCTAGAAGGCTGTTAACAGAAATAACCAATTCCGGATTTATACCAGAACTTTCGATAACAGCAGTCTTTAATGCAAAAATACGCCTCAGGGTACTCTTGGTAATGATTCCCTTAAGATCTCCAATTTGCTTTAAAATATCATCGGTTCTTTCTGTATCGGGGCGAAGTGCGGGTACAGGTGAAAGAAAGCTCTCTTCAGATTGGTTTACCGTTTCCGATACATAAGTCCTTTCTTCTTCGTTTTGCTCGTTTGAAGCATCGCTCACAGGTTCTTTTTGAAACAAAATGTACTTTTTTTTATCGTGTACCTCTATTTGTTCATCATGTCCTTTATATTTATCGAGTTGAATGTCTTCCCCAGATATTTTTACAGGGGTTAAGTTAAACAATATTTTTATTGAATCAAGCTGCCAAACAATTAAAACAATCAGGAAGATTGTAATTAGACCCCCCGTTGCAATTATACTAGGTCTCAACATTTTTTTAGTGCTTTCTTGGCTGATGAAAATTTCCTCAATTATGATCTGGAGACCCACAATTTCCCTCATCATTTTGTGGGCACCGAATAATAATTATATATTATATCGATATGTTAACAAAAAGTTCTGTTTTTATCGGACTGAAGTAGGAAAATTACATTTGTGCCCGACACCTCGTATCTACGCCACCCTGTAACGGCCACGGATCGGTGATTTTAAACACATCGGTCAATTCAACCCTTGAACGACAAAAAAATATCTGATTGAACGGTAATTGAAAAGAAGCAGTATTTCCAGCGGAAAAGTCTATCTTCAGATTAGCGCTTCATCCCAAGTGCAATTAGGCGAATCTTAGATTATGAGGTCATGTTTAAGCTTGTGAAATAATAATACCATTCTGATATAGAATATGTCAACCTTGCCTAGGATTTTTTCTTGACATTACCTTCAGGATCATAATAGAATTTTGTTAACCTCTCCTCAGTATAAAATACCGTAAGCGTTTGCTATTTTTTATATCATTAGAGTCTGTCTAAGAACCGATATTTTTTTAGGCTTATTGGCATAGAGTGAAAACTTAATTTATATAACAACGCGACCTTCCTTTAGCAACAATACAGCTCCTCCGATGTCTTTACACTGTCAAGGCTGAAAATCGAAATTGTTTTTGATAAAAATATAGATCGAGGCGGTGGTCCCTAAAATAAGGAATCATATGCGAAGGCTTGGATACAAGTTTAACTATAAGGGTGCTCAGCGACTGATACCGCTCGGGGGTTTGGAGGCGTTTTTCATGCAAAATATGGAATGATTGAAAGACTGGCTGTCTGAAAGAAATCTATGCGCGGAGAGATCCAATGCAAATGGGCAATATATCAGCATCTGCCACTGTACTGGTGAAAACACTTACTACGAATATTTTCGGTAAAATGCCTTCGAAATTATTTCAAATAGAATTCATTCGTGTAAATAAAAAGAGTATAATTTTTGGCCTAATTATCTGGATGGTTACAATTACCGGAGGATACCTTTATTTCAATAAGGCCAAAAACCGTATATATAATGATTTTTATAATAGGGGAACTGCTTTAACCCAAAACTTCGCCTCCAAAATAAGGGTATCACTACTAGCAAATGACATCTTATCTCTAAAAATTGCGATTCGGAGCCTTGAAAGCAATAACGAGTCATTATATTTAGAGATTCTTGACCACACGAACAGGGTCGTTGCTCATTCGGATTCAATAAAATTAAATCCGCAATATGCTACCCCTATCCGTATAAAAAATAAGAATACAATTAAAGGGGTATTCATTGACGCTTGGATATTGCCGAATAATAATAAAATCATTCGCTTTGCCACGGATGTGGTTTATTCCAAAACAAAGATCGGTAAGGTTTATCTTGTACTGCCTGCCTCTCCTCACTACGCTTCCGTAAGCAGATATAAAAAAATATTTATCGTGTTAGTTGTCAGTAGTACTTTGATTTATGCATTGTGTTTGGTGGTATCAAATCTTTATCAAAAGGCAAAAGCAGTACGTATCCAAAGGGAACTTGAAGATATAACTCGGATCGGTCCCTACACACTTGTAAATAAAATAGGTCAAGGTGGTATGGCTGAAATGTTCTTGGCTGAATATGCTCGTGAGGACGGTTTTCGACGGAAAGTCGCTTTGAAGAAAGTTCTGCCTCACCTTACCGAAGATCAATATTATATCAAAATGTTTATCCGTGAGGCAAGGCTGGCCGCCTTGCTACGGCACCCCAATATCGTTCAGATCACAGATTATGGCAATTTTCAGAATGCTTACTTTATCGTCATGGAATACATCAATGGAATGAATCTGTCGGAAATAGTGGAAAAGGGGAAAAAAGGACTTCCGATCGATCTCTGCCTTTTTATTGGTATAAAAATAAGCGTAGGACTTCATTATTCCCATACGAAATTAGATGAAAAGTCGCGAGAGCCCTTAAATATCGTACACCGGGATATCAGCCCTCATA
>JBDLIU010000376.1:0-4438 GCA_039714715.1 Bacteroidota bacterium | reverse complement strand
GGATGAGATTGAGAAATTGACCGGCAGAAGGTTGAAGCCAAAAAAAGCGGGACGACCTGTTGGGTGGCGTAAGAAAAGGGGGGTTTAATTTGTATCTGACCCCAATTACCCTTGACCCCAATTACCCTGACCCCAATTACCCTCTCAGGGTCTGGATATTGTACTAACTCGATTTACTCAACTGGAAATTTTGCAAGGTGCAAAAAATGAAAATGAATGGCAGTTGCTCCAATCTTACCTTGAATTTCAGCAATATCTGGAAGCAAATAGTGAAACATGGAGTAGAGCTGCAAGAATTTACTTCGACCTCCGCCGTAAGGGTAATACAGTGTGTAGTCCGATAGATTGTTGTATTGCACAGATTGCATTAGAGAATAAAGCGTTGTTACTTCACCGAAATCAGGATTTTATAACTATTTCTAGCATTAGGGAATTGCAACACCAGTATGTTAATTGGTTATCCATGGGAAATTAAGACTCTTGTAGTAACTGACCAGTCCGATCTTTTGAGATTTTGAAATTGATGGTTTTAGATAAAAAAATAAATAAGGTAGCCATTGTCAATGCTTCTGTTGAAGAGTGCTGGCAGCTCTGGACAACTCATGAGGGACTCAAGTCATTTTTCGGAGTAGATAATAAAATTGATTTAAAACCTGGTGGGGCATTTGAAATCTATTTCGATATGGGGCAACAACAAGGAGAACGAGGAGGTGAAGGAAACAAAATTCTCAGTTATCTGCCTGAGACTATGTTGTCATTTAGCTGGAATGCACCTCCCTCAATTCCAGAAATTCGTAATCAGAGTCATCGTACCTGGGTCGTACTTTATTTTAAAAAAGTGGGTTCTGAACACACCGAAGTTTCTTTATCTCACCTGGGGTGGTTGGAAGGTGATAAATGGGATGAGACATTTGAATATTTTGATAGGGCCTGGGATATAGTGATGGACTGGTTTTCTAATTGCTGTAAAACTTGATATCTATCCTGCTGATTTCAACCTGATTTTCCATGCTAACAGGTGAGTAGAGTCATCTTCCAGTTTGCTGGCCTCTGAACATTCAAACCCGGTATTTTCAGCGAGCAATAATAATTGTTTTACACCTTTTTCGTCGAGGGCTGCTGAGACCATATCCTGAAGACGTAGTCGAGCCTGTTGCATATTCAATTTGATAGTATTTGAAAACTTTAATTTTTCAGAGACCGGTGCCATCATCATTTGTTTAAATATTGGATTGATCTGTTTTAACAGGTCTGCGATGACAATTCCTTCACTATACCTTGCCGTAAGTTTTGCAACGAGACGGTTAAACGCTTCACGACTCTTATCTGCACTCCTGTTTGATTTTAAAGCAGCTAAATCTGAACGTGACCGAATTTCTCCCATTGAAGTAATTAGCTGATCCAGTTTTTTAAAAATGGGTTGTTCATCAAGAATACTTCGATACTGATTGAGTTCTTCTCGGCTTTCATTACAAATAATTGACTGACTATTATGAGCAATAAAAATAAGTTCAGCGCCAGGTTTCAGGTGTTTAAATAAAGTAGGTAAAGATTTTTTTATATCTGAATACTCTATGCCAAATTGAGAGGTTATTAGGTCAAATTGATGACCAGGGAATTCGAGGTTTTCGGTTGGGGAATTCAATAAGTATTTAATTCCATTATCATAATTGGTTTCAGCAGGTTTTTGTCTGGCCTTATCTGATGCGGTAATACTAAATTCTCTGTCATTATTTTTACTCGATAAAGCGGCTATTCGAGCTATAGCGCCATTGCCGGTTGCTACATCCAGTATTTCCGCCTTTTGAGGAAGAGATGAAAAAATATCCTGCCAGAAAGGCTCAAGGATTTCTTTATACCATTTCGGTTCCTGAGCTCCAAAAGAGCCGGTTACGCCGGTTTGCCAATAGGATGTCCAGTGTTCATGAGTCATAGAAAACTGCTTTGGAATCTTGAGATTAAAAATTGAGGACTAGAGTGCCGTGCTGAAACTCTTTTGGCAAGAAGTATCAAAGCATATCAAAGGATCATAACAAAGGGTCAGACTCGCTGATTAAGGTTCGAGTTCGAGTCTGACCCTTTGATTTTTCTTGATTTTTCATTAACTTGACATGTCAAGCTTTGTCAATCATAGTAAGTTACATGCAAAATATTAAAATTAGTTCAAAGGTTGATGAGCAGGTCTGGAATGAGCTGAAGTTGATCGCTAAAGAATCTCATCAAAATGTTTCCGGTCTTTTAACTGAGGCCATTAGAGATTATGTGCAGCGTCGGCGGGTAAGGCCTGAAGTTTTAACTTACCTGGAAGGATCAATGGATGAAAATGAAGAACTAGGAAAGCTTCTTGCGAAATAAGGCAATTTCCTTCTTGACTCGTGATGAAGTGCTCGAAATTCACAAATTACTGATAGCTCGTTTTGGGGGTAAATCAGGAGTGACAGATCTGGGTTTATTAGAGAGTGCATTGTATAGACCCAAAACAGGTTATTACAAAGAAGTAATCGAAATGTCTGCTGCACTTTTTGAGTCTTTAATCATGAATAATCCTTTTGTTGATGGTAATAAGCGCGTTGCATTTTTCGCTACAGATATTTTTTTGCGGCTGAATGGCTATAAATTCAAAGTAAAGCCAACTGAAACTTATGATTACTTGATTGGATTATTGAGTTCAGGAAACTGTACTTATGAAAACTTATTACCCTGGCTAAGAAAATCAGTAGTTTCAGCGGATTAGTTAGTCTGCCCCGCAGATTCCAGGAATTTGAAACCAGATCAACGAGTCTGGCCCTTTGGTTTCGTGTTCACTCACCTCACCAATGCCCACAGATTTTTCTGGGGAGACGAAAAGCTAGGTGTAAACTCTGTGATCAACGAGCCGGATTCCTTGTTTCAAATTCATCTTCTTTGCTATGTTTTACCTGGGTGATGATTACACGGTTTTTTTCTTCAATATATCGTAAAACGTAATTTCCATTACCAAATGGAATAAATAACTCACGGAAGGCTGGAAGTTCTTCTACAGGTTTACCAGTTGCAGGATTTTCGAGAAGAATTTTGGTGGCTTCTCTAATGCGTTGTGCGGCGCGTATTGCGGCTGCAGGATTTTTCTTCTGGATAAATTCTCTTAATCGTGCAATATCTCTCACGGCACCAGGTAACCAGACTACTTCACAGGGCATGATTTTTCCTGTTCAGTTCCCCATGAGTCGAGCCACTCCATCATTTCATTATTGCTGATTACTTCACCTGTTTCCTGGTAATGTTCCCAGCGAGCAAGTGTTTCCTGTTTCTCTCGTTCCTTAATTTCTTCTTCTCCAATGTACCGTCTCAAAGCCTCCTTTGTGAGATAGCTCCTGGAACGATGTTTTTTCTTAGCTAAATCATTTAAACGCATTTCTAGCTGTTCATCTAGTCTTACACCTAGCATACTAACTCCGATTTACTTTGTTAAACAATGTTTATCAAAGTCTAGCATTGATGCTATATGGATGCCTTAAAATAATATCATCGAGTCTGACCCGAATGGTACTCTGTACCTGGCATTTTTTTGTTTATGCAGCTGAAAGCATGAAATCGACATGAATTTTATCGTAAGGGAAAATAATTTTGTTTTCTTCAGTCTTTTCTAAAATCCCTGCATTAAGAAGTAATGTAATGTCTCCATGAACTGCTTTTACATCACGCTTTACCAGTCTGGCAGCTTCTCTTATTGAAACAGGGTCGATACCTGTCAGGAGCTGGATTAACTGCCAGCGTTTTTGTGAAAAAATTTTGAATAAAAGTTCAGGGGTGTCAAAGGTAATAAGGTTCCCCTGATCTTCGCCAGAGAATGCCGCTAAAAGCTGTGCTTTTGTATCTTTAACAGGTAATACACTAATCGTTACTATGCTCATGCTTTATCCTCCAAAGTTTCACATCAGTCATGAAATCTTCAATTAATTGCTGTGTTGTCGTGAATTTGTAATCCACTTCATTATTGCCAATATGTTTATGATCACCTTTTCCTGATTCATTGTCATAACGCAATACACAGTGTTGCTCAACAACCAAAGCTAAACGATATTTAAAACTATGTTCACTACCTGATACCGGGTGAGGAACCTGCCAGACAATCATTTCTAGAAAAGCTTTTTCTGATAAGACATGATGTTGTTTTAGAAGAAGCTTTGCTTTCATAGTTTTTAAACTATACTGATATTACATGTGTTGTCAATTTCTCCAACATAAAAAGGGTTTGATGAAGAAAATTATAAATTATCAGCGAATCAGACCCTTTGGTTTTCTTGTGCTGAATCCCTTGTTCTGAACGCCTAAAAGCAAAAGGCAAGACGCGACCCCTAGCTTTTTCGCTAGCTTTTTAACCCCTAGCTTTTTAAGGGAAGCGTCCCCTTTATCCGTATGGATGCCTTAAAATAATCTCGTCGAGTCTGACCCTTTG
>JBDLIU010000375.1:0-4476 GCA_039714715.1 Bacteroidota bacterium | reverse complement strand
GCAGGATATACACTGAGTGAAACCATGTATAACTTTCCGGAATTTGGTGTGGATGATTTTCCTTCATCAAATGATGTAACGCATGAGTTTAAGTTTGTTAATATGTATAACCTGGGTCGCTGGGATTTTTCCTTGACCTGGGTGTATGCAACAGGCCGGCCATATACAGAACCTACTGGAGGGTATAGCATTTCGCTTCTTGATGGGACAGAACAGGATTTCGTATCAGTAAGTTCTAAAAATACAGTAAGGCTTCCGGATTATCACAGGTTAGATGCCGGTATTACTTACAGTTGGGAAGGTTTCAGGGGTGGCCATAACGCACTAAGTGTCTCTCTATTTAACCTTTATAACAGGGAAAATGTGTGGTATAAGGAATACCAGATTGAAGAAAACGAAATTATTGAAACCAATATGAATTTCCTTGGATTTACACCCAATCTAACATTCACATATAACTTCAGATAAAATGAGATATTATACAAAATTTATAATACTGGCTGTAATTGCACTAGTCTCTTGTGAAGAAACTGAATTGGATAACCTGCCGGAAGCACGTGTTGTTATGGATGCAATACTCTATGCAGACCAACCGGTGAGCATTAGTATTTCGAAAGAAATATTATTTAAACGTGAAGAAGATGATAATAATTTTGCTATCGAAGGACTTGAAGTGACCATAAATGATGGAAGCCAGTCGTTTGTGCTCAATGACGATGGCAATGGTGTGTATTCCAGCGATGAAGTAGTGGATAGCACAAAAACCTATACGGTTGAATTTGTTTATAATGGTGATGTAATATTCTCAGAAAGTAATGTGCCATCTAAACCCAAGGATTATGTGGCATCAAAAACTTCTATAGAAGTTCAACCTTTTACAGGAGGAGGGCCACCTTCATTTTCATCCGAAACGGTTGATTTAACATGGTCTAATGATAATTTGAGTTATTACATAGTGGTAATTACCAATCTGGAAACAGATCCAATCCTAATTAATGATTCAGACTTTGAAAGGCCAAGCTTTAGAACGGAACCATTGGTAAGCGACAATCATGACGTTGGTGCAATGGATTTTAAATACTATGGGCAGCACTCAATGGTACTGTATAAGGTCAATCCGGAGTATGCAGCACTTTATGAAGACCCTGGAGACAATTCATTGACTATTAAAACTCCATTTTCTAACGTAACCAACGGTTTGGGGATTTTCACTGCGGTTAATTCAGACACATTGTATATAGATGTACATGATTGATAAAAACTAAACCTAAGGATAAATGAAAGCAATATTTCAAATACTTATTGTTCTGCTGGGGTTTCTGGCAATTAGCCCTTCGGCATTTGGACAGAAAAAAAATATAAAGACATCTAAGTGGCAAACCACCACGGTAATAATTGACGGAAAGTTAGATGGTGATAAAGATGTATTGAGGTACTATGATAAACGTACCCGGATTAGTTACGATATCAGCAATGATTCTACAACCATCTATTTACAATTTAAAGTAGGAGATGAAATTGCCCAAATGAAAATTCTTCGTGCCGGTATGGTCGTTGGTTTAGACACTGTTGGCAAAAGCAAGCAACATATAAGCATCCAGTACCCAATGGAAGGAATGATTAAAGAAAATCCGGAGAGAAGGCAGGATGTCAGACCAACTGCAATTGATATCAGAAATAAATTTAAACTTCAGGCACAATTTATGGTTCTCAACGGCTTTAATTCTGAGAATGGGATGTCTCCTCTTCAGAGCAATAGCGGTATAGTAGTCCGGTTAGATTGGAACACAAATAATGAGATGATCTACGAAGTAGCGATTCCATTGAGTTCGTTTGGGAAGGGGAAATTATCATCTTCTGGTAATGAGAGAATAATGTCATTAAATGTTACACTTAATGCGGTGGAAAAACCGGAGATGAATAGTAGTGCAGGCCAGTCTGGAGGAGGAAGCGGGCCGCCTCCCGGGGTTGGTGGCAGACCATCATGGGTCTCAGATGGTGGGCAATCTGGTGATTTTAGCAGACTGTTTGAAAAACAGAAAGTGAGAGTAAAATTCAGGCTTTTCATGGACTAGGTTCAGATACACACTAAAAAAGGTGTTCAAATGATTAGATTAACAGATAAAATAGAGTTGAACTATATAAGGGTGCTTATTATTATGACTTTAATAAGCCTAACAAGCTTATATACATTCAACACTTATGGTCAGGATGTTTATAGTATTTCAGGAAGAGTAATAGATGTTAATAGGGAGCCATTAGCATATGCCAATATTGCATGTTATAATGCAGAGGATTCTACTTTCGTAACCGGTACGTTACCCGGGGCTGATGGTAATTTTAACATAAAATATATGCGCCAGGGATCATATCTAATAAAAATCAGTTATGTCGGGTATTTGGAGTGGCAGTCAGAAGTGAAGGTTGAAGACAAAGATGTTCATGTGGGAGCCATTATTTTACCAGAGGATTTGGTGGAATTATCTGCTATTACGGTGGAGGGGACTCGAGAAAGGGTTGTAATAAAAGGAGATACCATTGAATATAATGCGGCTGCATATAAAACGAATCCAGATGCAACTGTTGGGGCGTTAGTAAAGAAGATGCCTGGAATTACGGTGGAGAATGGGAAAGTACAAGCTGAAGGGGAAGACGTAAGAAGAGTTACCATTGACGGTGAGGATTATTTTGGGAATGATGTAATGCTGGCGATGACTAATCTTCCGGCAGAGTTTGTGAGCAAAGTACAAATTATTGATGGCCAATCTGATCAATCCAGACTTACAGGTATTATAGATCCTGTAACTATTAAGACGATCAATATTATAACTAAGAATCCCGACAGCAAAATAGTATTTGGCAAGATACGTTCAGGATATGGTACGGATGAAAGGTATAATAGTGGAGGTAATATCAACTTTTTTGATGCCAAAGAAAGAATAAGTTTGATTGGATCATTTAATAATATCAATCAACAAAACTTTAGCTCTCAGGATTTAATAGGCACATCCGGTATTGGATCTCAAGGAGGAGGTATGCGAGGGAGGCCATCAGGTGCTGGTCCATCATCCGGCCAATCAGGTAACGATTTCTTTGTAGAAAACCAACAAGGTATTAATACAACGAATGCCATTGGATTAAACTATAATAACAAATGGGGAGATAAGATATCTGTTAATGCAAGTTATTTTTATAACCAAACCTTAAATCAAAATATAAATTACCTGACAAGAAATTATTTTACTACAGACAGCTCCAGTTTAAGTTATAATGAAGAAAGCACACAGAATTCAAATAACCAGAATCATCGATTCAACCTGAAATTGGAATATAATATCAATCCATACAATACCATAATTTTTAAACCCAATGTCTCCTATCAAGTTAATTTGCCAGAAGGAGTAATAAGTGGTTGGTATCAGAATAATTTAGAAGAACCCTATAACGGGACAGTTACTTTATCGGAAGGAGATCTAACAGGCTTGAGCATTAACGGGGATTTATTGTTTATTCACAGGTTTGTTAAACCGGGAAGAACATTTTCAATTAACCTCAAAAATGAACAAACTATAAAAGCCACAGAAGATTACAGAGAATTTCTGGCTTATGACTTTGATCCAGACAGCATTTCAGTTGAGCCAGATCAGAAAAATACGCTGGACTACAATAGTACACGAAGATCCGCTTCCCTGAATTTCACAGAACAATTAAAAAACGGGGCTAATTTAGTGGTAAAATATACACCTTCTTACGAGCAAAGTGTTAATGATATTAGAACAAATATTCTGGATAGTATTTCAAATGATTATAGTAAGCTTGACAGTAGTTTAACAAGCAACTTAAACACATTCATTCTTACTCAAAATGCGGGAATCTCTTACCAATACCGTTTCGGTAAGAGTATGTTTAATATTGGAGCAGCATACCAGAATAATCGCTTGAAAGGAGAATACATCTTTCCAGAGCAAGAACGAATAGATAAAACATATCATAGTATTCTCCCGACCATTATGTTTATGCATAGGTTCTCGGATTCTAAGAGCCTGGTCTTGTTCTACAGGCCTGTAAATAATCTTCCTTCAGCTGGCCAGTTACAGGAGGTTGTGGATAATAGTAATCCACTTCAATTAACATTTGGTAATTCAGAACTGGAACAGGAATATTCACATTCGTTAGCCGGCAGGTTTTCTTCAACCAATAGCGAAGACAACACTTTCTTTTCTGCATTTATGATGTTGCAATTTACCAAAGACTATATCGGAACCTCTACCTATATTGCCAGGAATGATACAATAAATATAAATGGCATTATGCTTGCGCCAGGCACCCAATTAAACTCTTACACAAATTTTAACAACTATATTAATCTACGCACATTTTTCACTTATGGAGTGCCCATTACCTTTATTAAAAGCAATCTAAATCTTACAGGAAAGATAACATACAGGCGAAACCCAGGTACAGTGAATGAAATTT
>JBDLIU010000374.1:0-4480 GCA_039714715.1 Bacteroidota bacterium | reverse complement strand
TCGTCGAAATGAAACATCTTAGGTAAACTTCAGAACATCAGGGCATTCACCTAGTCAATCAGAATCAGCCTTAGGTGGTCAGGTTGTTCGTTTTTTCCACCTGTGGCCATATGCCTCAAATAGAACGTCCAGAGGAATTTAACACAATTGTCGAAAATTTTCTTCTAAACTAGAAAAGGTCGTACAGGATTGGTGCAGATTCCAGTCGCATTGACCACCTCCTACCAGGGGTGCTTGAGCATAGTATTCCGGAAAGAACTAAGCACCTCATTCCGGAGTTTAAATATCAAATTATCAATGTATTGCGATTCTTCTCTTTTTGAAAATAAGGCTGCTCAGTCTTAATTGGATAAGAGTGCTCAGCTGCGTTGGAATTTGCAATATGACCTACGACCAGTAACTTTTCAATATAAAGAGGATGAATCCAAGACTAAACAATATGGTCTCATTGCTGAGGAAGTCGAGAAAGTCAACCCAATATTAGTTAGTTACAATAGCGATGGCGAACCTGAAACGGTTTCTTATAGTCAGTTAATTGCTCCTATGATAAAAGCCCTGCAAAATCAGGCTGAATTGATAAATGAGCTTGAGGGAAGGATAGCAAAATTAAAGGGTAAATAATTTGTCACTGAATTCCTACGAGCCCCCCGGCCCACGCTTGGGGTTTTTTGTGCGCTACAAAATTATTTGACACACATTGCTTCAGGCACTAACTTGCAGTAAGCAATCCTAACCATACTCCCAACAAGTAGCTTCATGACGGTGCATTACAATCATAGCGATTTCCTTCAAAAGGCCGTATCAATCGTCGAGGCCCAATTAGGCAATGAGCGATTTGGTGTTTCAGAACTTGCCAGGGAGCTGGGGATGAGCCGTTCCAACCTGCACCGTTGGGTCAAATCTGTTACAGGCAAGTCAGCCAGCCAGTTTATTCGGGAGATTAGGCTTAAAAAGGCCTTTGAGCTTTTAAAAGATACTTCTTATACCGTCTCAGAAGTTGCCTTTCAAGTGGGATTTGGAAGTTCCACTTACTTCAGTAAATGCTTTCATGAATACTATGGTTATACTCCCGGGGAGGTTGGAGAACATATGGATGACGATCAGGCTTCTCCGGATTCTATCCTCAAAACCGGACCAA
This sequence comes from Bacteroidota bacterium, assembly GCA_039714715.1. Lineage (GTDB taxonomy): Bacteria > Bacteroidota > Bacteroidia > Cytophagales > Cyclobacteriaceae > S012-113. Next base: position 3,342 of record JBDLIU010000374.1, on the reverse strand, counting down.
TAGCAAGGGGCAAAAAGAGACTGAAAAGCCAAATTCTCATTTCCGTCGTTACACTGGTTGCATTTGCCATAATCCTTGTAGTTATTTTTAAGCCCGTCTCATTTCAATCAGAACCACTGGAAAACACCATAGCCGTACTGCCTTTTTGGAATGATAGTCCTGATAAAGAAAATGAGTCTATCATCGACGGCATGATGAATGCAATAACACGTAATCTGCAATCAATTAAGGAGCTCAAAGTACTTGGTCGTACTTCAGTTGAGACATATAGAAACAATCCAAAGCCCATTACCGAAATTGCTAGAGAGCTGGGAGTGAATTATCTTATAGAAGGAAGTGGACAGAAATATGGTAAGAGTTTTAAATTAAGTGTGGGGCTGTTAGAAGGTGCAACAGGTGTGCGCCTTTGGGAGGAAGAATATGACAAGGAAATCAATGAACCAGAAGATTATTTCAGGATACAAAGTCAGATTGCGATGTCAATTGCTGATGCGCTGCAGGCTATAATTTCACCAAAGGAAAAACAGCTCATTGAGAAAATACCAACTACAAACCTCACTGCATACGACTTTTATCTGAGAGGAGAGGAGGAATTATGGAAGTACTGGTTAGATAAACAAAATATTAACGCACTTGAAAGGGCCAAAGGATGTTATAATGATGCTCTGAAATATGACTCGACATATGCAAAAGCATATTGTGGATTGGCAATAGTATACTTGTATATGTATTATTGGGAGACTCTATTTACTGAGAGATTTGGAGATTCAGTTCTTATTTTGGCGAACAAAGCGCTTGAATATGATATGCAATTAGCAGACGCATATCGCACGAAAGGAATATTCTATTATATAACTGATCAACCATATAGAGCAATTAAGGAATTAGATATCGCAACAGATCTTAACCCGAATGAGAATCGCGCATATCGGTGGAAGGGTTGGGTACTTAATAAACTAAAAGAATATGATAGTAGCATTGAGAATTTTCATAAAGCAGCATCCCTGTCCACAGGGCAGTGGTTGATAAGTACGCTTAAGCAACTAGGGTGGCACTATGCATACTCAGGATTCTATGAGATATCCAATAAATATCATGAGCAAGCCTTTAGATTGGAGGGGGATTCAGAACGGTATTATTTTGGTTTAGCCCATTCTGCGTATCTATCAGGAAATCAAGATGCTGCTATTGATTTTTTTAAAAAAGCATATGCAATAGATTCAAACAATATTCATACTCTAGGATCATTAGCACAAATCTACATGCGGGATCGTGAATATTCAGAATCACTTAAATACTATCAGAGATTTATTGAAAGGACTAAAGTCCTTGAGCAGTTTGAATGGCGTGAAGTTTTCGACAATCTTGGAATAGCTTATGTGCTTCTGCAAAAAGGATTTACGGAAGAAGCGAATGAATATTTTGAGAAGGTTATTAATTTTGAGAAGAATGTAATAAAACTTGAGCGCAAAGAACATCTTGATCAAGCGTATTACAGACTTGCAGCTATTTATGCGATCAGGGGAAATAAGGATAAAGCAATAGAGAATCTTCGAGCTTTCACCCGGGAGTATAATACGGGTTCGGAATGTATGATTATGAAAACTGATCCCTGGTGGGATGATCTTAAGGATGAACCGGAATTTCAGCAATTCATAAAAGAATGGGAAGATAAATATCAAGCCAGGCATGAACAGGTCAGGCGATGGCTGGAGGAGAATAACATGCTTTAAAATTCCATAGCTTTTACGATTTTTTGATAGGTTGCAACATCAGCCGCAACATAATTTTAGCCTCGAAACACTAGTTCAGTTCCCCTGGACATACTTTCATTCAATAGGAACATAGCTTGTTGGTCGTGCAACACAGGTTGCCGGAACTTTACATCATCGTAAACATTTAAAAACCACAACGCTATGAAAACAAGAAATCTATTCTCGACAGTATGCCTCCTGGCAATGACACTCACCGCAATCTCTCAAACACCTGCTTCTGTGACATTCTCCCTTGCCGGTAACAACGAAACAGTCAAATCAGACATAGTGCAACCAGAATTTACTGGGTTGGAAGAATGTGAGGATTTAAAAGAATTTCTTGATAAACACCTGCGTATACCAAAGCATGTCCAGAATTGGGAAATTCTGGCACCGCTTGTTATTCGGTTTAAAGTATTACCAAACCGGGATATTTCGGACTTTCAAGTAGTCCAGGGCATTGTACCTGATTTTGATGAAGCGGTGCTGGAGCTAATGAAATCCACCAATGGCATGTGGAATCCTGGTATGATCAATGATCACCCTGTTCCAATGGAAAAGGAAGTGACATTTATCTTAAATACATCAAATAAAGATGTTATTGAACTCTACAAGTCTGCCCAATGGGATAAAAACAGGGCTGATAAGTTGCTAAAAGAAGGCAAATACCACAGGGCAATAAAATTCTATTCCAGATCCATTGAATCAGTCCCTTCATGTGACCAATCAATATTTCGAAGGGGATTAGCGAAGTATTATACCGGTGATGTAGAAGGTGCATTGAATGATTTTGAAAGAGTATCGGACCTGGGCAGTCATCTGGCAGATCAAATGCTGCCCAAACTCAATGAGGTGGCAGACTATATCAATAATGAACTTCTGGCAAACAGTATAAACTTTAAATAGATGGTTTAGTCTTTCAGACAGGAATCTATTCCATCACAATTAGGTCAAAGGAGAAAGAAGCCCCCGGTACGCGCCGGGGGTTTATTGCTAAACCATTAAAGAATATTCTGACTTTCTCTGATGAATTAATCCCAATACCCTACCAAGAATCTATAATCGAATTTTCAGAGAAGGCTTTCATGAAGTCAAGATCCATCTCATATTTTGGTTTTAAATAGTCAGTGATTATATTTAGCTATCTGCCAGGCATTAATGTAGAATCAGTTCAAATAGCCTGGCTGTTGCATTTAACTGAAATCGGATCTAACAATGGGAAAAGCTGTACTATCCCTATTGATCATCTCCTTTGTCTGAACTAATTTATCCAAATAAAAACAAATTAAAGGCACCATTTCCTAGAATTATTGATAGCCACGTATATAATGAGAGTCAAAAGAATGTTGCATTAACTAAAAGTGATTTCGCTGAAAATGTTCTTAGCAAAGCAAAAGGTTTTGAAAAAATTGATTTTAATAATTTTCGACTCGTGTTTGATCAAATTCAACAAATTATAAAACATAGCAGTTGAAATAACCAGTCAAGCCACCCAATAAGCCACCCCTAAAAACAAAACCCGTTGATATTCAACGGGTTTATTGTTATAAAAGAGGTCGGTAGCGGAGTGCATTTAATTACTTTTTTT
>JBDLIU010000373.1:0-4498 GCA_039714715.1 Bacteroidota bacterium | reverse complement strand
TATGGTGTATAATCCATATCAATACTAACGCCTGTATGGTAAAACAATTCTGCTATAGCATAATTAACATATTCATATACCTCATCAGTCATCTCATCCCAATTGTACCATGTGTTTTCATAATCAGCACACTGTTCTCCATATTCTGGATTCAAATTAGGTATATAACAATGTGATCCAATTCCATGATCTGGCCACTGCCAGTAATAGCAGATCTGAGCTTGTACTATGGCAGCACATCCCGCATAGGCTCTGCCACCAGGCCCCCCCAACCCCTCGGGACAATAATAGTTATACGGCCATTTCTGTCGCCAGGCACTGGTAAGCAATGGTTCTACTGCATCAATACTTTTCTCAAAGCCTTTATATTGAAAGTCCTCATCCAGGTAATATTCCCAAATGTGTACAAGTTGATCCTGTTCTATAGCGAATGAAGTGGGAGCATCATGTCTTTCAGTCCACCTATTTATTATACCAGGCATATCTTCATAGTTGAATCGCCCCCTGAAGTCATACCCAATCACGGGCAGTCTGTATTTAGTTGCTGATACAATAACATAACCACCATTATGCATATTAAAAACATGATAACAAATTGTTTCTCCTTCCCTGGCGGTATAAGATTCCGATATAAGCACATCACGGTATGCAATAGCATCAGAATATTGATTATGCTTTTCATAATAAAAATTCTTTGCAAGCTTTTTAGCATCCTGTTGATTTACCAGCTGCGCTTCTACACTCATTATTACACAAATAATAAGGGTGTTTAGTAGTAATAGTCTTTTCATCATTATATGGTTTTAGGGTTTAAAAATGCTGATTACCTGATAATTAGATTGCCACCATACAAAGATAGATTTGGGAAAGGCTTATATGAGTCAGATTAACGAACGCTGAGGGGAAATGTATGAACGCCGGGGAAATTTATATTAACGCATAAGCTTGAATACAAACAGATAGACCTACTTGATCTCCTCAAACAAATCCAGCAGCATTTCCCTCTTCCTGGAAGCAACAGGGACTCGAGAACCATCACACATTACAACATAACCACCATCTATCTTGTCCAGATGGCTCATCAGGTTAATATTGAAGATATGCGACTTATGGATTCGGTGGAATCCATGTTCTAATAAAACATCTTCATATTCTTTCAGTCCTTTTGAGATTAGGATCTGTTTACCATTCAACATGTGAAAGACGGAATAATTCCTGTCGGCTTCAATACGAATTATCTCAGACATATTTATCACATGTACCTGGTCGCTGGCTTTCAGAACCATGCGTCTGGATTTATCCAGGTTGCTGATACTTTCTCCTAATGCCTTCTTGAGAATACTTTCCTCCCTTCGGATCATTTCAATGGCCTTATTTACAGCAATTGTGATCTCTTCTATATCAACCGGCTTAATTAGATAATCTATCGCATTGAACTTAATTGCCTGAGTAGCATAATCAGCAGTTGAGGAAATAAAAATGATTTTAAAATCCGGCCTTTCGAAGTGACGCACAAGATCAAAACCACTGCCATCTGATAAGCTTGTGTCTAGGAATATCAGTTCAGGTTCAAGTTCATTAATGGCTGCAACACCATTCTGGACACTATTGGCCTGGCCAATAACCTCCATGTGCGGGCAACAGGCTTTCAATGATTCCCGGATCTCATTCATGAGGCCAGAACCGTCAGCTATCAGGACTGCTTTAATCATGAAATTGTTTTCCACGAATTTACGATAATTATTATCAGTAGCTGTAATTGGTGATCTCATGGGTTTTTATTTTTAATGCATGATCACCTTTCTGCTAGCTGGGAAAATCTGGCAACAATATTGTTTTTTTCATGACAATGCAATTTTAAATTCTGTTTCCAAAAATATATTGCCACGAAAGCTAATATTGGAAGGATTAACCAACGCCAGGAAAAATTATTTAAACGCTTGATCTTTTAGGATTATCGTTTGGCACTTTTTTTATTGCAAACCACAGGTTTCGGACAAAACTTTTGCTTTCTCCAGATACTCATCTGCAGAATTGCCATTATGCTTTTCGAACTTATTTTTGGAATCTGATAGGTATTTGCCCAATTCATAATATGTTCTGGAAAGTTCCAGTTTAGACCCATACCATTCCGCAAATTCTATTGATTTATTGAAAAACTGCATTGCTTTCGAAGGATTCTTTGCAAGGGTATAAGCAATTGCTCTTAACCTGTATGCTTCTGCCTTATTACAATAAACTTTGCCTGTGGTTTTAACAAGCATTTTGCTTGTTGCCATTAAATCTGAAACGATTGCAGGAGATTTTCCTCCTATAAGTTCCAACTCATTAAGTAAAATATATGATCTGGCGATCAGAGTAAAAGAAATATAATATTTGAGCCATAATGCCTTGCTTAATTTTTGTGCTTCCTGTTCATGGTATTTAGCATTTTCAATCTTTCCCGTATGACTATATGCTATGGAGGTAATACAATGTATTAACAAAAGGATGCTTCGATGATCAGTTTGGTCAATAAAATTAATTACCTTATCTGACCTATCAATAATCTCATCAAATTTCCCAAACTTCAGGTACAAAGTAAATTGAAGGCGATAATACTGGGTCCATGTAAAACTATTCTCTAGTTCCTCAGCAGTTTGATGAAGCTTTTCAAGCATTTGTTCAGCCTGGAGTTTCATTCCCATCTCAACATAGGCAACTCCTTTGTAAGCATGATAGATTGTTGGTGCCCAGATCTGTCCTGTTTCCATACTTAGTTGTAACACCTTACCATCGTCTTCTTCAGGCATTAACTGTCCTGAAAAATAATCAAACATGCTATTGGTGTATTTACCGGAAAGCCAGATTAGTGTATTTTGATTATCCATCACTGACCAGACAAAAGAGTTCAGCATTTTTCCATATCCAATAAGTCGCCCGGTCCAGGGAAAAACAACACTAATTGCGATAAGGCATCCGATACCATGATCTGATGAAACAACTGTTTTAAGTGGGAACTGACTTACCATAATGGTGGTCCTGAAGAAGGCATCCCTGGGGGAGTATGTGGCAATTGCCTCAGCCTGAAAAAGTAATAGCTTTAATATTCTGTTATCTTCCTGATCAGTATTAATATTCGCATTACCCTTCCACATTTTGATACGCAACTTTAGTCGTATCAGGCAGAATATCATTTTTAATAACAAGCGAAATCGATTAGAAGGGATAAAGGGCAACTTAAGCGATGATAATACCTTAGCAAAGAGATCAACAGCCTTTCTATTTTGTCCGTGAGCAAAAAAAGCATAAGCAAGCCTTTCCTCTATTTCTGTAATTTTTTTTGAGTCTTGTTCCTTTAATGACTTGCCTTTAATTAGTTCTAGTGCCTTTTCGTAGTGCTGAATAGCTTCAGCTGAAGCAGCCGTTTTCAATGCTTCATCTCCCGCCTTGATCAAATAATACTCTGTTTTATCGCTTCGTTTTGCTTTTTCATAGTGATAGGCCAGTGTCCCATAATAATCGTGGATGTTATCGGCAAATACTTTCTCTATTGATCCTGCAATCTTAAGATGCAATTTGGCACGGGAATCCTGCAGGATAGAATCATATGTAAGTTGTTGTGCAAGGGCATGTTTAAATAGAAATTCAATCTCATCTTTTTTCTTGTCTTCACGTATAAGTTGCACATCTTTTAAAAAAGTCAACCTGTCATCGAGTTCACTAATCGTGTCAGTTGCTTCTTCCAATACCTTATAGTAAAAATTACGTCCTATTACCGAGGCTGTTTTTAGGAGCTCCTTGGTCTTTTCATCCAATTTATCTACTCGCGACAGAATAACCTCATTTATCGATTCCGGTATATTGGCCTGACCAATCAGGTCAGTCACAAGAAATTCCTCTCCCTTTACCTCCAGTACGCCATCATCAATGAAGCTACGGATTACTTCTTCAATAAAAAATGGGTTGCCCTCGGTTTTACTAATGATCATTTGAGCAATATCAACCGGTAATCTGGCTTTGTGAATGAGGTTGCTAATCAGGGTAGCGGCTTCGTCTGAAGAAAGAGGGTGCAGTTTAATTACATTGTTTTGTTCTGGAAGTTTCAATTCAATGTACTTTAGTATATATTCACTTGTATTCTCATATCCCGGACGAAGTACATTAATAAATGTCACCTTATGTTTTTCTGTCAGCTTGTATAATGATTCGAGGAATGTCAAAGAAGATTGGTCAATCCAATGCAAATCTTCCACTATGATCACCAATGGCCGAATCCGGGAAGCGATAATAATTAAGTCGCGTAGGTTCTTGAGGATCAGCTTTTCCAGTGCCTCACCCTCAATACCTTCAACCCGATCTTTATATTTCCCTGATAACTGGATCCCCATCATGGTAGCAACAAAAGGATAGATCTCATCTGTATTCTCCCTGGCCACCCGTTCGATCAATTTATGCAGTTTATCTGAAGAAATTAGCTGAGAGTCCTCTTCTTTAATGTCCGACCAGGATTTAATGA
>JBDLIU010000372.1:0-4508 GCA_039714715.1 Bacteroidota bacterium | reverse complement strand
AATAGCCCATAGCTGCATTAGTGTTATCAAAAAAATGAATTGCTAATTCGAAAATTGTAATAATCAAAATAAATACTATTAAATAGCGGCTACGGGCCATATTTGCAAACCGTTAGCTGTTATGCAAAAAAGACAGCAAAAAGCAAATCACTCTAAAATAAATTTAGAAATGAGGAATTTATAATCTTGCGGGAACAAAACTTGAGAATCTTTGCAGCCTGTCCCCATATTTAATCCATATCTTCTTATCAGCAGCATCCCCAAAGTGTGTAGCTTCTTTCGAAAGCACACCAGAGGATACATCTTCGGATCTCTTATCCTTTTTGAATTTACCAAAATACATCATTAGGCTTGTAATAGATCCTCTCAATTTCTTGTTTCTGATTTCACATCCAAATTAGCATCATCTTTAAAAGAATTACTTATTGTCCCTAAAGTCGACAAGGATTCCAGAAGAATGTTATTTAATTCCGTTTTAAAGTCACGAATAAGTTTTATACTCGCTTTGGTGCCATGACGGTCAAAGTCTTTTTTAATGGTTTCATAGGAAAACGAGTCCTCAGAGAAATTATAAAGATGTTGGAATTGCCGGATGCATTCACTCACAGGTACACCCAGGGCATTATTGGCCATGATAAACTGACGGGAGTTGAATTTAATGAAGGCTTCACATCGTTGGTTAAACCGGACAGTATCGGTTTTGGAAAGCTGCCATCCAAAGCGGTTGAAGACATCTTCGGAAATAATGATCTCAACAGAACCCGTGTAGTTGCATTTAGATTGGTTATCACGATGATACCTGGGACGTCGCAAAGATGAAAGAAAGAAGTCATTAATTTCCGGAAGTTCTGAAAGATCTGCAGGAGAACCACAATTATTCTCAAGATAACTCCTGATGTAAGATTTAACCGGTACTTTACAGGTAAATGTTGACATATATTGCCAGGACACTGGAGATTTTGATTTAGGACCAAACATTTCAAGGTTTCCGCGGTTTGCCTAATTGGTTCTAATAGCCAGCGTTTCAATGATAAACCTTCAGGTTTTTCTGCCAGGCATAATGTCCAAATTCTACATGGCAGAATAATTTGTTCCTGGGCCAATTCCATGCTTTTCGATAAGATTATGTTTTAATAGTCCTGATAAAATCCTTTTTACACTGGGATTAGGTATTCCAAGTTTCCTGGCAATTTCTCCTGATTTGCAACCGGGATTACTTTCTATAAAAACCAAGATAGATTTTTCTTTTGGTGACAGATTTGCTTCTACTCCTTTTATTTCAATTTTTCTTAGAAGTTGATTCCGAATGTTGTTTAATGCATCGAAAAAGAAAATTACCCATTCTGAAACATGTTCATTTGGCCTTTGTGCCTGACAACTTCGCAATACCCTATAATATTCTTTTTTTCTGCTTTCAATTTCATGCTCTAAACTCACATATTGGATCCATGTATATCCGGATTTAAGCAATAGTAAGGTTGATAATAGCCTGCTCAATCGTCCATTACCATCCTGGAATGGATGAATACTAACGAATTCATAAGCAAATATTGCACACTTAACCAGTGGATGAGTTTTCGAATCACTGGAAAACCAGTCAATCAGACTTCTCATCGCTTCTTGTGTTGGATATCCCGCCTCAGTGGTTTGAAATATAATCTGATTTGTTCCATCCGGCAACCTGGCTTCAACAGCATTGCTATGTTGTTTATAATCTCCCTTGTGCCATTCATCCTTTTTACTATATTTCAATAAGATGTTGTGAAGGTTTTTAATGCTATTCTCACTAATATCAATATGTTCGTATGATTCTGAGATTAAGTCCAATGTATCAAAATATCCTACTACTTCCTGAGAGTCCCTGTCTGTAATCTTTGTAATATCTATATCACTTAGCAATACTTCAACTTCTTCATCCGACATATTTGATCCTTCAATTCTAGTTGAAGCTCCTACGCTACGCACTGTTGCAATTGACTTCAATTGCTTTAAGCTTTGTCCTTCTTTTTTCTCAATTGTTGACCATGAAGCATCGAACCGATCAATTTGACTAATTAATTGAATTAGCTTCCAGTCAATGTCGATTTTAAATGTATGTACCTTATTCTTCATAAAGCAAAAGTACGTTTAAATTCCAAATCTGATACGATATGATACGTTATTATTCGATAAATGTTCGATAATTGTGATACGATATGATCCAAAAATATACGATACTGATATGTTAGCTCAGTCAAGCTTGCTTGAACAGCTGTGAGGGGCGAATAAAAATCGGTATTGATCTAACATGCCTTTATTCTCAGAGCCATCGTCCACAATCAGGTCCACAACAGGTTTTAGCTGATTATGTCGATACTTTTCGTACAATTTAAGTAATGCTACAATGGAGTGCATTCTACAGGCACTCGCGAAATTTATTGCTAAAACATACTACCTTTGCCCTCATCAAAATTTCTTATCAATAAAAATATTTTATCTCATGGGGGCAAAATCAGGCCAGGTCATTACACTGAATAAAAGGGAATTTAAACAAAAAATATTTGATTATTCTTTCAGCAAAGAATGGGATTATAAAGGCGATATGCCTGCGGTAATCGATTTTTATGCCGATTGGTGTGCCCCCTGTAAAATGATAGCTCCTATCCTGAATCGGCTGGCTGAGGAATATGATGGACAAGTGAAATTTTATAAGCTGAATACTGAAAAAGACCCGGCAGTGGCAAAAATATTTGGCATTTCAAGCATACCAACATTGCTGTTTATTGCCACCACAGGCAAACCAATCATGCTAAAAGGTGCACAGTCACAACTGTCGCTTAAAAAGAATATAAAAAAGATAATATCTAAATCCGAATCCAAATCAACGTCTGGGAATAGCTTTCTTAAAAGTCTTTTCTCCAGCAAGGGCACTTCTTAGCCTTTACCTGCCATCAATGAGTTTACTTGATATCGCCACCAAGTATCAGGGGCATACCATCTTTAGAATTGCCGATAACCACTATCTTAGTATTGGGCGATTTGGCCAATTCCAGGGTTGCACTAATTCCTTTTTCACGCAATATTTTATCAGTCAAACTGGCACTTAAAATTTCATTAGCCTTGGCTTTCCCCTCTGCATCAATACGTTGGCGTTCTGCTTCTTTTTGTGCTTTTTCGAGTTTAAATTCATATTCCAGCGATTCCTGCTCTTGCTTCAGCTTGCCTTCGATGGCCGACTTGATGGTTGGGGGTAAAATGATGGAACGAATGAGTATTTGAGTCAAATCCACATATTTGTCATCGAGAATACTTTTGGCTTCATCATAGATCTCCTCCTGTATCACATCGCGTTTTGTAGAATAGATCTGCTCAGGAGTATAGCGTCCGATCACACTTCTGGCCGATGCCCTGAGAGACGGAATAACAATACGCCTCAGATAGTCTTTTCCTATTCTGGAGTGCAATAATCCCACATTTTTGTATTCAGGTTTATACCATGCAGATACATCTACACTTATTTCTAAACCATTTGATGATAATACGTTCATCTCTTCTGCTATCTCCTGCTGTCGTGTTTCGTAAATAATCATTTTGTTTAACGGAGACATAAAATGAAAGCCTTCGTCAAAGGTTTTGGTGGTGTCAACACCACCGCCTAACAGGCGGAACATCACTCCGGCATGTCCGGCATCAATGGTCACCGTCATTCTGCTCCAAAAAAGAATGAGGAATAGTACCGTTATTACAATGATTCCGATCGGGAGTACTTTTTTAAAATTTATCTCTTGTTGTGCCATAATATTTAGCTTTTAGTTAAAGCAAAGGTAAAGAATTAATGTTGGGTTTTGAATTAGTGGTGTCAGGTTAAATAAATGTCAATCATCTGAAGAGCCCAGTATTAGGTGATTATGAGAGATATGGAAGAGGGAGTGTGTCTCTTAATACTTCTTATAAAAATCCAATGACTCATTGATGGTTTCAATTCTCTGCTCATCCTTCTCGATCAGCAGCTCGTGTTGTGCATCTTCTACAACAAAAGCTTTGCAGTCTTTACCGAGTTTCTGTGCTTTCTCAACAAAACTCTGCTGTGCTTTCACATTTACAATTTGCTCATTCTCTGCTGAAAAAAGAATAAATGGCGTTTGTATATTCTCTATATTTTCATTCATATAGAGAAACTGTTGACAAGACTTATAAACCCACTGATAAGTTGCTCCACCCAGCCTGGCTTTAGGTTCTTTTGCAAAGGCCTCATTCATCCTGTTATACCGGAATTCTGAACCTGTCAGCTTATTGTCTTTAAAGGCAATTTTATCATCGTGATATTTATGCTCACCCATGGCATACTTAGGATCTTTACCCACCATTAACTTAACAGCTGTGCAACTTGGTGGAGGCAGGCCCAACATGGGAGATGAAAATGCGGCGGCATCAAAATCGCTTGTATTTTGTTCTATATATGTCATCCCTATTGCCCCTCCCATTGAGTGTGCCAGCAAATACACCTTTTCATGGCCTGATTTTTTTAG
>JBDLIU010000371.1:0-4511 GCA_039714715.1 Bacteroidota bacterium | reverse complement strand
TATTTGTATTTTCTATATTTTCCTTGTTTAGTGCATCTTTCATATTTCCTGTTGGGTTTTCGTTTTTGTAAGACCTGTTTGATCAATAGCTTTTCCAGCTCTTCTACGACCCGTTGACCATCTATTGTATACTCTTCCCTTTTTGTCAACAAGAATATTCTTATTAATCGTATAGAATTTTTGAATGAAGTCTTCTTTGGGGGAAAAAGGCAAGTTTTTGATACTTGCATGAACAACCTTTCTTATCAGGTTGTAGGTGGCCAGCGACACGGTGAGCTCTTTCAGTGCCATCTCAGGAGTCTTTGATCGAATAATGTTGATATCCATGATCGTCTTGACCTCACGGATACTTATTTCTATATCGTACCGGCTTAAGTACAAGAGTTGAAATTCATCTTTGGGTATATTTTTATCCAATACGGTGGTAAATAATACGTATTCATTCCCATCAGGACTTTTATATTGGAGACGCCTTAGCCGAAGGGTTTTTGGTAAAGCAGGCAATTTTTCGTTCTCATCATTTTTTAGCCATGCTGATCGTTTTTTCGGTGCTTTTATCTCTATGATCTCATCGCCATCGGCTATATTTTCGATCACTTTGTAATTCCGTACCCTTTTGGCAGGGATTACCATTTCACAGTTATGTCGTTGACATTGAGCAATAATTTCATAACAATTGTACAAATCGTCTAACAACAATAAACATCCCGGGGGTACTGAAGGGATCATGTTATAAAACAAGGATAGCTCGCTTACATGTCTATTGGATAGGGCAAAACTATGTATCTGTCCGGTACCTCTTTCTGTAATGGCTTCCAGTAGGCCTTGAGGATAGCCATCACTTGGTTTTCCATTATGTTTTACCTCGTAAAGTTCCCTTAAACTTTCGGTATCCTGCATTTGTACATATGTGCCATCACCAATCAGTATTCGGTAGCCATTCCAATGGGAATAATCGTTAACCACTTGCTCAATACGACTGGCATTAAATAATTCCTGAATCAACTCCAAAGGCACTCTCTCCCTGGCTTTACTAAATGCAGCTGTATTCAGTGAGATATCATTCTCCAAACTTTTTGGTAACCGGACAGTGTATTTTTTGGGCCTGCCCGCTTTTTTTGGGGATTGACTGTCCAATTCTTTCTCCTTTTCCAGCATTAATTCTAATTCCTCAATAACCCGTTTCTTATTTTGTTGATGAATCACATAATATAGATCAACTGAGTTTTTCAATGTTTTGTCTTCCTGAATGGCTGTTAAAACCATGGTTAATAATGTGTCTCGTACAGTAAAAACACGATTACGGCTTTTAGTACCTGAGTCTGCCGTCAGAGATAAGCCAGGAAACTCATTCTCCAGCATCCCTATGATATTTCCCGTTTTGCATTCATATATCTGATTGCTAATTGCTAATGATCTGTTCAATTTCATAATATCTTAGTTTTTTACTAAGATATTAAAATATATTATGTTAGCACCATTACTCCCTAGAGGGGACTTTGCAGTACTAGCTGCTAATGTAATAATGATTTGCCTAACTAAATGGTACAGGTTTTTGGGTAACTTTTATAACAATCTGACAATATATGAGTTAGGTTAAAAATTAATTCAAAATAATCTTGATATTGTAGATTATTGGCAACTACCTTTGCGGCCGATTTAGTACACAAACACTTGGTTGTAAAAGCAATTAATAACTTAACCTGGTATCACCATCAACCTCTATAATCAAATTGATCGAATTGCAAAGGAGACAGGCATTAAAAATGTAGCTATTTCCTTCTATGACTATGAGACTTCTACCTCATGGAGTTACAAGGGTGATGTCTTTTTTCATGCAGCGAGTACTATCAAGGTGCCCATACTGATTGGCATATTTCAATTAATAGAAGAGGGTAAACTTAAACTTGATTCGCAGGTTCATGTCCGTAACAGGTTTATATCACCTTTTAACAATGAACCATTCAGGGTGCAAGCATCCAGAGATGGCAACCGTACTGTATATTCATCAATAGGAAGGGCATTGCCTGTTTCAGAATTAGCCCATCAAATGATAGTAACCAGCAGTAATCTGGCGACTAACCTATTAGTTGAATTAGTTGGAGCTGAGACACTTCAGCAAAAGTTGAAAAGGTTAAATATTAACGGTGTTGAGTTTAGGAGAGGGGTGGAGGATGAGCTAGCTTTTGAGAATGGCATTAATAATATGGTTACAGCCAACGGTCTAACTAAATTATTCAGGTACCTGCACGAATCGGATGAAATTGCTACGGAGTTAAGTGATAAAATGATAGATATCCTTAGGCAGCAGAAGTTTAATCAGGGGATTCCAGTTGGGGTGCCAAAAGACTTAAGGAAGCAGTCGATCTTTGCACACAAGACAGGTGAAATTTCTATGGTTGCTCACGATACCGGACTAGCTTATCTGCCAGAAAGGAATCCTTATGCATTAACAATTCTTACAGAACGTGTACCGGGGGAATCGAAAAGCAGAAGAGCAATCCAAAGAATATCAAGACTAGTCTATAAGAATTTTATTGGCACAGAAATTCACGAATTAGAAGAGCATGAAGTTTGATGAACAAAATATTCAGTTAGAAACTGTTGATGGTTTCGACTTCGACAATGAACTGAAGGAAATTCTACAGCCCGGAGCTTCTGTGACTGATGAAAATGGAAACACCTATATCTATCCCAGGTATTTTTACAAAATCGATTCTTTTGATGCTGCTACTAAAGCTAAACTCACGCCTAACTTCTTTATGTCGGAGTTTGTAAGAGTTGATTATAGAGAAACAGAATTATTGCGTGCATATCCCCGGTATATACCACTTGCTGTAACACAAACAGCAGCGATGTTGGAGGTTTTTAGACGCAAGGTTGGTACTGGAGTAATGATTGCAACCAATGGAGGATACAGATCACCTAAACATGCTCTAAACACCCATGTGTCAACGCACAGCTGGGGTACAGCTGCGAATATCTTTAAAATTGGGAAGAGTAAATTGAATAGCGAAGAGGAGATCAATAAATATGCACAGATATTCAGGGATGTATTACCAGGTGTTTGGGTAAGACCGGCTGGAACAGTACCTGGTACAACCTTTGATCAATTGCATATCGACTTGGGATATACCAATGTTCTACCAAAGAGTTAAGAAATTAAAATAATAAAAAGTGATAAAAGAGGTAATTCAGTTTAGTTATGAGTAAAAAAGCAAATGAAAAGATTCTCTCAAAAGTAGGGTTAGATTACCCCGCAATCGGCCTTGAGTCAGAATTTACTTTGTATGTTGATGACAAAAAGAAAAAGCCGGAAAAGATTTTTGGTAGCCCCAAAGCCTTTTTAGCTGAAGATGCAATGCACAGGGTGGGTTCATCGTACCATATTCCTACAGGCGGTGCAGTTTATTTCGATTCAGGTGTAATTGAAGTGGCTACACCAGTTATTGAAATTGAAAAAGGTTGTGCTACCCGTGCGGGTAGATCGCTCTGGGAGAGCATACATATTTTACGTGACGAACTTGATAAGTGGGAGGTAAAAACAGATAAAAAGCTCAGACTGGAAGGATTTAGTTCTCATTATAATGTTTCATTCGACCTTCCTGAAGAAGAGAGGAAGGAGTACAGGACTGAAAAGAAGTTTGCTAAGCTGCTGGCTTACATTTTGCCTGTTCCATTAATGCTACTTATTGGGAACAGAATGTCAACTGGAATAGGGGTAAGGCCAAGAGGAAACAGGATTGAGATTACCGCTGACTTTGTGCCAAGTCCATCGTTGATGATAGCTGCTGCTACACTTATCACCGGTGTGGTAAGAGAAGCAATGAAGTGGAAATCGTATGAGTTAGGTATGGTTGAACAGATGAAGTTACCTGTGATTAAAGGTTATAAACCGGGAAAGCATACCTCAAGAAAAGGGTGGCTGGCGAAGGATAAGAATTATCCGGCAAATCCATTTACCTGTGACATTGATGAGAAGGTATGGGATGTAACTCACTTTGAAGACAAGCTTTCCTTAAGACAATTGGCTAATGCAATTTATCTAAGATTTGCAGAACCAGTTGAGGAAGTATCAGGGCCATATTCTTCAAAACTTATCGCTTCTATCTTGAGTGGTAAGGCACCCTCTTTACTTGATTTGGATGATCGTCCGAAGGAATATGAAGATGTGGGTAAGCTATGTGCCTGGAATAATCTGTTCCCTGTTAAGCAAATTTCAAGATCGAAGTATGAAAGAGTGCTTATTAGCTCAATTCTTAAACGTAAGCTGAAGATTGATGGAGAAACTTATACTCCTGATGGCATGAAAGGCTGGGCCGAAGTGGTTTTTGTTAAGAGGTCAAACAAATCACGCCAGGCATTGCATATTGATGTGCTAAAAAACTACATTGATAACTGGGAGAAGAATAAAATGAATTTGAGTGCGTAAATGGAATAACTGGTCGTAGGATATCCTACGACCAGTTAGTGTAGATATTTATTTCACCAAAATCGCATTTGCCACCTTA
>JBDLIU010000370.1:0-4513 GCA_039714715.1 Bacteroidota bacterium | reverse complement strand
GGATTTTGAAGATCCATTTGCAGATATGTCATTTTTGGGAGGTGAGGTTGATAGAATTGGTGTTGTTAATTTAAGAAAAGCGCTTAACCAGGCTGCCAGTGATGATAAAATTAAAGGAGTAGTTTTATATGCTCCCTCACTAATGGGTGGCTTTGCTTTAGGACAGGAGGCTCGTAAAGCACTGGAAGATTTCAAATCCTCAGGTAAGTTTATTTGGGCCTATTCAGAAATTTTAACAGAAGGGGGCTATTATATCTCATCAATCGCTGATAAGATTTATCTAAATCCTGAAGGAATAATTGAATGGAATGGATTGAGTGCTGAAGTTACCTTTTTCAAAGGAACATTTGATAAACTTGATATTAAACCTCAGATATTCAGAGTAGGGGAATATAAAAGTGCTGTAGAGCCTTTTATGACAGATAAAATGAGTGATGCAAGTCGTGAACAAATGAGGTCTTTGATTAACTCAGTTTATGGCAGTATAGTTAATGAAATTGCAGCATCTAGTGATTTAACACCTGAACAGTTAATGGAATTATCTGATAACATGACAGTTCAATTGCCACAGGATGCGGTAGATCACGGTTTGGTTACTGAACTAATGTATAAAGATGAGTTTAATGAACTTGTAGCTAAAGAAATTGGTTTAGAAGAAGCGAATGATATTAATTGGGCTACTTATTCACAGTATAATAGCTCATTTAGCGGCTACAAAAAATCCAAAAATAAGATTGCCGTGATTATTGCTGAAGGTGAAATAATGATGGGCAATAAACAACAGGGTCTTATTACTCCTGCCCAATTTGTTAAGGAGCTTAAAAGAGCTCGTGAAGATAAGAATGTGAAAGCGGTAGTGTTCAGGGTTAATTCTCCCGGTGGAGATCCACTGGCCTCGGATCTTATATGGCGCGAAGTGGTAAAAACGTCTAAGGTGAAACCAATTATTGCATCAATGTCTAATTATGCAGCCTCTGGTGGCTATTATATTTCTATGGCAGCTGATAGTATTGTAGCTGAACCAACTACCATCACTGGTTCTATTGGTATTTACGGAATCGTATTTAATATTGGTGATTTTATGGCTAATAAGCTTGGAATTACAACCGACAGGGAAAGCACAGGAAATTTTTCAAATATATTTACTACTTCAAGAGCCCTTACTGATGCTGAAAAGACTATCATTCAGAATATGGTTAATAGTGGTTATGAGTCATTTACTACAAAAGCAGCAGAAGGAAGGAATATGCAACTTGAAGACCTGCTGAAAGTGGCTTCAGGAAGAGTTTGGACCGGCATTCAGGCAAAAGAAATTGGTTTGGTTGATGAGATTGGAGGATTGGAAGATGCGATAAATATTGCGGCAGCAAAAGCAGGTATTGAAGATGATTATAAAGTACGTTACTATCCTATGCAAAAAACTGCGCTTGAAGAATTAATGGATAAGTTATCGGGTACTACAAATGCTAAAATATTACAGAATAAGCTAGGCGATTTCTATCCATATGTTGATTTGCTTGATAAAGTTGAAAGAATGAAAGGCGTTCAGGCCAGGATGCCATTTGAGGTTGAGATACAATGAGAAAAGTCTATTATCTCTCAACTTGTTCAACATCCAAACGAATAATTAAAGATTTAGATCTTGCATCAAAAAACTTTGATTTTCAGGACATTAAAGTTGAATCAATTTCACTAAAACAATTGGAAAAACTTTACCAATTGGCAGGAAGCTATGAAGCCTTATTTTCCAGGGTTGCCAGAAAATACAAGGAATTGGGTTTAAAGAATCTAGATCTTAATGAAAGTGATTACAGAAATTTCCTATTAGAAGAATACACTTTTCTTAAAAGGCCTGTAGTGGTAATAGACGACAAGATTTTCATTGGCAGCAATAAAGCTAATCTCATTAAATTAGCTGAAGCTGTTGGTTAGTTCTTCCTGAAAAAATAGTAGGAGTTAATAATAAGCAGGATAGAACTTGCTCCACCAATAAAATATAGAGATGGGCTAAAAGGTATCGATTTATCAAACCATTCTAGTATGGAGTAAGGTACAACCACTAAGAACAAAACCAACGATAGCCAGAATGTTATATGCTTTCCTTCAATTTTCATAGTGCTATCTTACTTTGGCCTTTCGGATTATTTTAGCAAATAATGAAGGAAAAAAACGTTTAATATAAACGCCCATAGTTTCTTTTCCTCCAATTAAGAGCTCATTTTTCTGCTTTTCTATCCCATTAACGATTAGTTGTGCACATTTTTCTGCCGGCATTCCATTTTCCTGTGCATCATCCATTTGGTTAAGAGCTTTTCCGTCCTGAGTGAGTGCATTTATAGAAATATTGGTTTTTATAAATCCTGGTATTGGAATGGTTACATAAATGTTTTTATCATAGGTTTCTGCTCTTAACGAGTCGAAAAAACCGTGTAGTGCATGTTTCGATGCCGCATATCCACTGCGATATGGACTGCCAAACTTACCCACTAAACTACTAATTGGAACAATATGGCCAAACCCATTTTCTAGCATTGAAGGAAGTACAGCTTTGGTTAAAATAATAGTACCGAAGAAATTAATTTCCATTATTCTTCTATAAACATCGAGCTGCGTATCAACAGTAAATGCCCTTTGACTTATTCCTCCTGAATGAATCAGGATATCAATTCGACCAAAAAAGGCTAATGCTTCTTCAGCTTTATCGTTCAGAGTTTCAGGTTTAGAAAGGTCGACAACCAGAATATGGGTATTCTCCTGCACTGGTTCAGGTAGTAAGCTTTTTACCCTCTCTAATTCAGATTCCTTTCTGGATGAAATAATAAGTTTGGCACCTTTTTGTGCCATAACTTTAGTTATTGCCTCACCAATTCCTGAGGAGGCTCCCGTAATCCAAACTACTTTGTCTTTTATATCAGTCATTATTAAATCTTGCGTTGATAAACTACAAAATCAAACTCAAATTGGTGTTTTTCATCAGTACCATGATTTATCCTGCTAACTTCATCCCAGTTAGTTTTATCAAACTCCGGGAAAAAAGTATCACCTTCAAAACTATGTTTGATTTCTGTTAAGTATAATCTGTCAGCCAGGGGTAGTGTTTGAGAATATATTTGTCCACCACCAATGATAAAAATCTCTTCTTCAGTCTTTTGTTTAGCTAAATCCAGGGCATCATCAATTGTCCTTGCCATTATACAACCGGGTGCATTATAGTTCTGTTGTCTGGTGACAACAATATTGGTTCTGTCTGCTAAAGGTCTGTATTTTGGTGGTATTGACTCGTAGTTTTTCCTTCCCATAATCACTACATGGTGACGTGTAGTTTCCATAAAATACCTCATATCATCCGGCAGGTGCCAAACAAGGTCATTATCCTTTCCTATTACACGGTTCTTAGCAACCGCAGCGATCATTGAGATGGTCATATGTTTTTTCTTGCTAAAATATAATTTTCTATTTGATTTCCGGGATATTGAGTTTGTTACCTCTCAGGAAGTCTGAAGTTTGCATACGCTTCTTGCCTTCCATCTGCAAGTCTGTAATGCTTACCCAGGAGTCAGCGCAACGAACCAGTATTAGTTGATTTGAATCGGTTCTGAATTGCCCTGCTCCAGCATTTTCCGGATAATCAGACTTTAATACATTAAACACCTTACAGGTTTTTTTATCCAGGATAGTCCATGCTGCAGGGTAGGGGTTTAAACCACGGATAAAATTACGTACCTCCTCAAAAGGTTTGTTCCAGTCTATTTGGCATGTTTCTTTAAAGATCTTTGGTGCTGGGTTCATGGCACTTTCTTCAGATTGTGGTTGAGATTCTACACTACCATCTTGAATTTGAGCAACAGTATCTATAACCAATTTGCTGCCTTTTATCATCAGCCTTTCATAAAGAGTTCCAACATTATCATCGTAGGAGATAGGTTCTTTTTCCTGCAAAATAATGGCACCTGTATCAATCTCTTGTTTTAGAAAGAAGGTTGTTACCCCGGTTTCTTTTTCTCCGTTTATAATAGCCCAATTAATCGGAGCTGCACCTCTATAGTTAGGCAATAGTGAGGCGTGAAGATTGAATGTTCCAAGCTCAGGCATATTCCAGACTATTTCAGGCAACATTCTAAAAGCAACCACTACTTGCAGATTGGCTTTATATGACTTTAATTCTTCAATAAATTCAGCATCTTTTAAATTGGTAGGTTGTAATACAGAGATATCTTTTTCCACAGCGTATTCTTTTACCGGAGAATAAGCCAGCTTCTGACCACGACCTTTCTTTTTGTCGGTGGCTGTTATTACAGCTACAACATTGTATTGGGCTTCAACCAGTGCTTTTAGACTAGGTACTGCAAATTCAGCTGTACCCATAAAAATTATTCTCAAATCAACCATGTTATCAAGTTTGCTGCAAAACTATGAGATAATGTAGTAAATTGGCAGGGATTATTGTTTTTGAAGTGAATTTATCATTATTCATAGCTAAAAGAACCAGCAAACCTCATGCTGGCACATTCTC
>JBDLIU010000369.1:0-4514 GCA_039714715.1 Bacteroidota bacterium | reverse complement strand
AACGGTTGGTGCAAACACTGTATTGGCGCTACGGTCCTCATTCCTGCCACACTTGATCTCTTGCGAAACTGTGAATCCATCCTGCCTCCCAATGAGGGGCGGAGCGGTACTTGGCGCGGGCTTTGCATTTGCGATTTTCTTGTTTAGTAATTTAAGGATTGCTAAAACAATCTGCTATTTAAAGATATGATTTTCCCATTGCAAAGCGCGTGAAAAGCCAATATGGTGTTTGCACAATGTTATGCCTAAGTTGCCTTTTAAACTAATCTATTCTGTTGACTTTCTGTATAGTATGCCGTAATTTTACATCTATTCCTCAATTGGTAGCAAAACTAATTTGTTAAATGAAGCTGATACTAACTAAAAAGAAAAAGCATGAAAAGTAAATCACTTTTATTTCCTGCAATTCTCATTCTTATCTCAGCGTGCACATCTTCTCCCCCAAGTGATCCGAAAATCGAATTTGATTCACTGATCACAACTGCAATGGACAAGTGGGAGATACCTGGATTAGCAGTAGTTGTGGTAAAGGATGATACCGTCTTAATGAAGGGCTATGGTTCACAATCTTTTGACATATCAAAGCCTATAAATGCAGAAACTTATTTGCAGATAGCATCAAATTCAAAATTGTTCGCCGCTTACACAATCGGTATGCTTGTTGATGATGGTCTACTAAATTGGGACGATCCAGTCATTAAACACATACCAGAGTTTAAGGTGCCCGATGCGACTGTCACAAATAATGTTGCAATTGACGATCTACTTACTCATCGTTCGGGACTTACAGAAGTGGCATTGGGTGGTTTCCAGAACCCGGAATATACAATTGAGGATCTTCTGAAAGAATTGGAGAATACTCCGCTATCTACTCGTTTTAGGGCACGAAATCATTATAGCCAAGCCGGAATGGCGCTGTTGAGTGAGATTGTACATAGAGCTTCAGGGCTAAGTTGGGAAGAATTCGTTCAAAAAAGAATCTTCGGGCCCCTCGAAATGAAAAATAGCTATACCAGCACCGCAGACTTCACCGAAAAAGTCGGGAATCCAGCAGAATTAGAAAACATAATGAAACCCGCTGTCAAAAGTGACGGCACGGTGCAAATGGGAAGTTGGCAGTATATAGGATCGGAGCGCCTTTATGCACCTGCTGGCGGGATTATCTCCAATATGAGAGACTTGTCCACTTGGATCCAGTTCCGTCTTAACAATGGAATGAAGAATGGCCAGCAGCTCATTAGCTCAGACGCATTGCACGAAATTCGCAAACCAAGAATTCCCGTTGACTTTTCATCTTTCAACATGCCGTGGAGCTGTTTTCACCCAAGTGCTGAACTTATGGATGTTGGATTTGGACATTTCTCCTTCGAACATCGAGGTAGGAGGGTAATCTCACACAATGGTGGATGGATGAGTTCCGTTATTGCAATCATGCCAAGCGAAAGTATCGGTGTGGGAATCTTCTCCAACGCGTGGTTTAGTGAGCCTATCCCCTGGGCTAGCCTTGGGTTTGTTAATGCACTAGCTCTCGATATATTCGATCACTATCTAGGCCATCAAGAAATGGACTGGAGCAGTAAAATGGCAGAAATTGTAACGGCAGCCGGATCTGATTAATTTATTGCTGGAACTTGTTTTGATCAGTAATGCCATTCATACCATTGTAGACACTGCAAACAAGATACCAGATCCGACCATAATGTTTATCGCGCCTTATGTAGAAAATGCATAGCCATCGTTAAGCCAAGGTTACTAAGTTCAAAATGCTAGAATATCAAAATCATTTCTAGCAAGAAGCAATTAGGCATAACGGCAGTCTGTCTAAAAACTTTCGTTAGATGGTGATATATTGATTAAAGATAGGCGATATGCCGGGAGTATGAAATCGACCTTCCAATTCTGCCTAATTTCGAAAAAGGCCAATATATGAGCCAGTATGCGGTCCAATAAGGCGATTTTACTCAAAATGAGATCCATCTTCTCCTCCAGGTACTTCTTGAGCCGTTCTAATCCGAGGATATTAATGATCCGCCGCAGGTTGTAGGCTGTCATCATTAATCCCACATCTGCACTGGCCCTTTGTGTGCTCTTTTTCGTCATGATATATGAAAAGCCCCATTGGCGTTTTATGGTACCATACGGATGCTCAACAATCGCCTGCCGTTGTTTGTAAAGGGCTTTGTTCAGTTCAACCTGTTCTTTGTTAATTTGTATGTATTCATGGAATTCACTTCGATGTATGCCCTTTCCGTACCTTGCTTTTGAGCATAGCTCTTTTGCACTGCAAGACTTACAAGCCCTGGTGGCGTATCGTTTGAAGCGATAAGCCGATGCCTGGTGCCATTTTCCTGTCGTTGTCAGGTGTTGGTTTTGTGGGCATATGTAATAATCCCCCTCAGGGACATAAGTGAAGTTTTCTGCATCGTATGCCGGATCAGGAGCATGTACGGTCTGCTTGGGTATAGCCACCAGGGTGTTAATGTTCAGATCATGGGCTATCTTGAACTCTGATCCTGTATGATAGCCTTTATCGTAAAGGGCGGTAAACTGATTGGTTCGCAATATGCTCTTGGCTCTTTGCAGCATATTGCCCATGGCCTTGCTATCGTTACAGTTGGTGACCTTGTAGTCGATCAGCAGTTTGTTCTTTGCATCGACAGAGCTTTGTACGTTGTATGCTACTTCAGTAATATTGTTGCGGATGATCATCTGACGGCTGTCCGGATCTGATGTAGATACCTGGGCCTCGCCGCTTTCCTTGAGCTGGGTTTCTATCTCACGATATCCATCAGCTCTTTTTTTTTGCTGTTCAATTTGATCTTCTACATCCTCCTTGTCCCCATCGCTCTGGGCCAGTGCTTGATTATACTCCTGAAGCTTGTTCT
Organism: Bacteroidota bacterium; assembly: GCA_039714715.1. GTDB lineage: Bacteria > Bacteroidota > Bacteroidia > Cytophagales > Cyclobacteriaceae > S012-113. The sequence continues at coordinate 1,629 of JBDLIU010000369.1, read as the reverse complement.
CGATGTATTCTAAATGCCGGGAGATTTTCTTCTCGTTGAAGTTATTCTTCTTGCTGTTCTGGGCCCTGAACTTGGTGCTGTCACCAGCTATCAGGGCAGCGCCGATGAGATTGAAGTAGTTGGCAATCTTAACTGTCTCCATAAAGACTTTCTTGATCGCTTTGGGGTTATCCCGCCGGAAATTGGAGATAGTGTTGTGATCTGGCTCTAGGTTGCCCAGGAGCCACATCACTTCAATATTGCGTTTGCTCTCCTTCTCAAGTCGACGTGATGAACGAATCTTGTTCATGTAGCCATAAATGAAAAGCTTGAGCAGGTCTTTTGGATGGTAGGCAGGTCGGCCGTTCTCACCATGATCTATCTGAAAACCGTAATCCTCCAATGCCAGGCTATCTACAAAAACATCGATCAGACGGACCTCATTATCCGCATCGATAGCATCATCTAAAGAAACCGGGAAAAGATAGGTCTGTGACCTGTTTTGTCCTTTAATGTACTTCATGCCAGAAGTTACAAATAACGAGAGACTTAGGAGAAATCAAATCAACGAGGTTATAAACAAATTATGAGGTTTTTAGACAGTCTGACGGTCAGTATATGAAAAGTAAGCGACTTCGAAGCACAAATCTTTCAACTTACAAGAAAATTAAAACGGGCTACAAACCTTGATATTACTACTATCTCGCTTATTTATTATATACATTGTTACCATGCGTTTTTATTCATTTTATTTAATCATTTGTTCTCTTTCACATGTGTCACACCTATAATGATAGAAATGGACTGTCCCTCCACACGATTTACATTTCCACCTTTGTTTTTGAAATTCAAAATATTCGTCTAAACTCATAGTTTTTAGTTTTGCAAAAATATCAGGTGTCTCATGTCGATAAGTAAATTTTGAATTACCTTGGTTAGTATCAAGTAGTTTCTTGTTTATTGTCTTGCAAGGATATTGTTCACAATCTATACAAAAATCTAAACGTTTTTCATTATTACAACAAGTCCTAATTTTACAATTGAATTTACTTTTTCTTTTCTGTTTTTTATCCTCTGAACCACATCCTTTACATGACTTATTAAATGATGGGCATGCTCCACAAAATACTCCACACGGGGCTAATTCATTTATTCTGTTTTTCTCATTTTTCTGTATTGTTTTCATGCATGCTGCTTTATTCTATTAGTTCATCTCGGTCACAGGAATAGCATTTGTGATTATGGACACAAATAGTATCACCACACTTCTCACAGTTAAATTGTTTCTCTATTTCGTTAATAAACCAATCCGCTCCATTTTGTTTCACTATATTCAAACTTTCTACAAAATTATAGCTATACCTGTCATTATATTTTGCTGAACCCTTTATTAAAATCGTACAAGGGAATAAATCACATTCATAACAATAATTAATCTCGTAAATTTTTCCATTCTCACACTTTTTCTTAACAAAAGAACAGTTTTTGTTCAATGGCTTACATCCTTTACAATGACTTACTTTACCTCTTTTTTTTGGTATTTGATGACTATATGCTAAATACTTGTCACATATTCCACAATACATGCCACATGGAGCAATCAAATCTTTTTTGTCAGTCATTTTAATCCTGCTGTTTTTTTTATTTCTG
>JBDLIU010000368.1:0-4522 GCA_039714715.1 Bacteroidota bacterium | reverse complement strand
CCACCTTTCATTTGAATTTGTCGGGCTATTTCAAGTAACACGCCTACTCCGCTGCCACCATCATTAGCCCCATCGAATTCTACCGTAGGATCTTCTTTCTCTTTCGATGCCCACGGACGGGTATCCCAGTGCGTGGCCAATAGTATGCGCTTACGTTTTTCAGGATTGTAAGAACCCATTACGTTTCTTAACTCCAGTTCCACACCATCATAAGTAGTGGCCCTGAACTGCTGAATACTAATTTTAGCATCATAGGCGTTTAACCGGGCAATTATTCGATCACCGGCATTGCGGTGTGCCTGCGTGTTGGGTATTCTGGGTCCAAAATCAACCTGCTCTTGAACATAATAATAGGCCGAATCAGCATTAAAATTAGGGACCACAACATTACGGGCAGGCTTTTGGCTTTCAGTTTTAGTTGACTCAGGTGTTTTGCATGAAAACACAACCAGTAATATAGACAAGACAAAAATCCAGGATTTTTTAAATCTAATTATCTTAAGACTACTCTTCATATGCCCAGTCAATTTTGGTTTTCATATCTTTCACTATCACGCCATTATTCTTTAGGGCGTTTCGGATTTCATCAACTTTCTCATAATCCTTTTTAAACTTGGCTTGTTTATATATCTCCATAAGCGATTCAACAAGCTCATCAAAACCAGAGGGCTTTTCTTCAACCAGCCCAAGGATATCCTCCACAAACTCTATATATGTCTTTTTTAGCTTATAAAACAGCTCTTCTCCCAGGTCACTGTAATTCAAGTTTCCCGTATGCAGCGAGTTGATCTTTTTCAGCAGGTTAAACAACTGGCCAATGGCAAGGGCAGTGTTAAAGTCATCGTTCATAGCTGAATGACAAGCTTCAATCTGCTTTTCAACTTGAGAGATTACAGCTTCATCAGCCCCTCCTGCACTGAGCGAAGCCGAAGTGCCATCAAAATTAAATTCCATGGTTTTTAGCACCCTGAGCCCATTGATTAATTTTTTGTACCCTTTGCTTGCTGCTTTCAGGGCATCATTCGAGAAATCGAGTGTACTTGAATAATGCGATTGTAGCATAAAGAACTTTACGGTCATAGGAGAATAGGACTCATCGAGGAGTTCATGGTCTCCGGAGAAAAGTTGTTCAGGTAAAATCCAGTTACCGGCCGACTTGCTCATTTTCTGACCATTAACAGTAAGCATATTGGTGTGCAGCCAGTATTTTACAGGATCTTTACCATAAGCACCAACCGATTGTGCGATTTCACACTCATGGTGAGGGAATTTAAGGTCCATACCGCCACCATGGATATCGAAAGTCTCTCCAAGATATTTGGTTCCCATTACAGAACACTCGAGGTGCCACCCCGGGAAACCCGTGCTCCATGGAGAAGACCATCGCATAATATGTTGAGGGGCAGCATTTTTCCACAGAGCAAAATCAATAGGATTCTTTTTTTCATCCTGGCTGTCGAGATCACGACCGCCCTCCATCAACTCTTCGATATTTCTTTTCGAGAGTTTGCCATAATTATGGTTATGGTTGTATTTGGTTACATCGAAATACACCGAACCATTTACCTCATAAGCAAAACCATTGTCAACCAAAGATTGAATCATTTCAATCTGTTCTATAATATGCCCTGTGGCAGTAGGCTCAATATTAGGGGGTAGCAGATTAAACTGGTTAAGCACCTCATGAAAACCATTTTCATATCTCTGTGCTATCTCCATTGGCTCCACGTTTTCGAGCCTTGCCTTCTTGCTTATTTTGTCTTCTCCTTCGTCAGCATCGTTTTCAAGGTGACCCACATCTGTTATGTTTCTAACATACCGCACCTTATAATCCACGTATTTTAAATAGCGATAGATTACATCAAAGCTTACAAATGTTCTTACGTTACCCAGGTGCACATCACTATACACCGTAGGGCCACAAACGTACATTCCAACGAATGGGGGGTTTATAGGTTGAAACTCCTCTTTCTTTCCCGATAAACTGTTATATACTCTTAATTTGCTCACCATCGTGCAAAAGTAAACCTAATTTTAATTATCTAGGACTTCTTAATTTTCTTATTTCAACGGTTAGAATATTACAGTAGTTCCGTAAAATGTTTGTTTCTTAATTATTTAGGCATAATTTTGCATTGAATTTTATAATCTTCAATATGAGGGGACACTTAGTCCCCTCTTTTATTGGATAAAAATGGAGTTAAAAGAACACCTTGTACAGCTAGCAAATAAGAGCCTGCCCTCGCAGGATTATTATCTTGTGGACATTATTCTGAAAGGAAATAATCTGAACAGGAAAGTAATCATATTGCTTGATGGCGACAATGGGGTGAGCATAGATAGTTGTGCAAAAGTAAGCCGGGCGGTTGGTGCAGAGCTTGAGGAAAACGATCCGTTTCCGGGTAAATATACCCTGGAGGTTTCTTCAGCCGGACTTGATCATCCACTTACTTTAAAACGACAGTATTCTTCTAGAGTGGGGAAGACATTGAAATTAATTCTGGCCAATGATCAGGAGTTTAAGGGCGTGTTGATGGAGGTGAAAGAAGAGGAAATAATAATTGATAAGATTAAAAAAGTAAAGAATAAACAAACAACGGAATTAACCAGTGTGCCATTGGCTGAGATAAAAAAAGCGTTGGTGCAGGTTTCATTTAAATAGGAATAAAATGGATAGCGGTAATTTAATTGAATCATTTGCTGATTTTGCAATGTCGAAAAACATCGACAGGCCAACCATGATCGCAATTTTGGAAGATGTTTTCAGAACGATGATTCGAAAGAAGTATGAGCTTGATGATAATTTTGATATCATCATAAACGCGGATAAGGGTGACCTTGAAATCTGGAGGTTCAGAGAAATCGTGGATGATGATTCAGAAGACATCTGGGATCATGACAAAATCAGCCTGACCGATGCACGAAAGATTGAAGAAGACTTTGAAATTGGCGAAGAGGTTTCTGAGGAAATCAAACTAATACACTTTGGTCGAAGAGCGGTAACTACCGCACGTCATACCCTGATTCAAAAGGTTAAAGATCTTGAACGTGACATAATTTATGAAAAGTACAAGGATCTGGTAGGTGAAATCATTTCAGCAGAAGTATACCAGGTGTTATCGCGTGAGGTGCTACTTGTTGATGGCGAAGGAAATGAAATCGTAATTCCACGTTCAGAACAAATACCTAAAGATCGCTTCCGCAAAGGCGAATCGGTAAGAGCTGTGGTAGCACGTGTGGATTTGGTGAATGGTTCACCAAAAATCATTCTGTCAAGAACCTCCCCGGTTTTTCTTGAGAGATTATTCGAGAATGAAGTGCCGGAAGTATACGATGGTTTGATTACCATTAAGAAGGTAGTTAGAGAACCGGGTGAAAGGGCCAAAGTTGCCGTTGAATCTTATGACGACAGAATTGACCCGGTAGGTGCTTGTGTGGGAATGAAAGGATCTCGTATTCACAGTATTGTTAGAGAATTACAAAACGAGAATATAGATGTTATCAATTTTACTGATAACATGGAATTATATATTGCAAGAGCTTTGAGCCCGGCAAAAATTACCAGCCTTACTGTTAACCAGGATGATGGCCGGGTAGCTGTTTATTTGAAACCCGACCAGGTTTCACTGGCCATCGGTAAAGGAGGCCAGAATATTAAACTGGCAAGCAGGCTTATCGACTTAGAGATTGATGTGTTTAGGGAGCTGGGTGATTTTGATGAGGAAGATGTTGATCTGGATGAATTTGGAGATGAAATCGATGACTGGATCATTGATGAATTAAAGCGAGTTGGACTTGATACAGCAAAGAGTGTATTGCAGTTATCGGTAGAAGATATGACCAAACGAACTGACCTGGAAGAGGAAACAGTTTTAGAAATATTTAAAATTTTAGGCCAGGAGTTTGAGTAACCGATTTTTTTATAATCATTAAATAAGAGATATTTGAGTATGTCTGTACAAAAAGTAATGCGACTTAGCCAGGTAGCGAGGAAGCTAAATGTGGGTAGAGATACCATAGTTGAGTTCCTTGCAGAGAATGGTATGGAGACAGATCGTAATCCTAATGCCAAGATTACACCTGAACAATATGCCTTGTTAGCTAAAGAGTTTGCTTCTTCATTATTAGATAAAGAAGAAGCTGAAAGTTTGCATATTGGTGTACAGCATAGAGAGAAGCTTACGTTGGAGCAGGATGAAGAACCTGCAGAAAAACCTAAGACCGAAGATGAGGAAATCCTGATCACCAACCTTTCGGCTGAAACAATTGACAGAGAGGAAGAAGAGGTAAAAGAAGTAGAGAAAAAGGAAGTAAAAGAGGAAGAAAAAGCTACTCCCGAAAAGGAAGAGAAAGAAAAGGCAAAACTTAAGGGGATAAAGGTTGTTGGTAAGATAGACCTGGAAGGATCTAAGGGCAAGAAGAAGGAAGAAGAGGCTATAGAAGAAAAAGCGGAGAAAACAGAAAAACCGAAAAAAGAAGAAAAAGAAGAAAAGACAGAAAAGGTAGAAAAGGCAGAAACACC
>JBDLIU010000367.1:0-4523 GCA_039714715.1 Bacteroidota bacterium | reverse complement strand
GATGCTAATGTTACAATTGGCGCTGCTAATAACTACGATGTAGTTATGCAACCTGATGCTCAGCAACTGGAAGATGTTGTTGTTACAGCACTAGGGATTTCGAGAGAAGAACGTTCACTTGGTTACTCTGTTCAAGGGGTATCTAACGATGATATAGCTGTAAAGGATCCTGTTTCAGCTACAAACTCTTTACAAGGTCGTGTTTCCGGTGTTCAGATTAAATCCGGAGCAGGTACAGTTGGAGGATCTTCAAGTGTAGTTATTAGAGGTGCATCTTCGTTGGGTGGATCTAACCAGCCTCTATATGTGGTTGACGGAGTACCAATTTCTAACTACGATGTAAGTGATAACACAAGTGGTTATGACTATGGTAACGGTGCTCAGGATATTAACCCTGATGACATTGAATCTATGTCTGTTCTTAAGGGTGCTGCAGCAACAACCTTATATGGTAGCCGTGGTGCAAATGGAGTTATCATTATTAACACTAAATCAGGAAAAGGTAAAAAAGGAATTGGTGTAGAAGTTAACTCTACTACAACTTTTGACCAGGCATATATTTTCCCTGAATTCCAAAATGAATATGGTGGAGGTAGATCGTTAGATTTTGACACTTTCGATTATGCTGACGCTGCAACACGTGGATTAGGCTCTGAGTGGGCAGCATTTGACGGGACTCCGGTTGTAAACACAGGATCAGATGAAAGTTGGGGACCAAAAATGGACGGACAAGAAGTTTTACACTGGGATTCATTCGTTCCTGAGAGTAAAAACTACTTGAAAACAAGACCTTTTGAGGCAAATCCCGACAACTATAAAAACATCTTTAATACAGGTGAAACTTACAGTAACAGTGTATCTATTCAAAACTCTGGTGATGATTTCTCATATAGATTATCTTACACTAACGTTAAGCAAAAAGGTATTGTTCCGGGTACTGAACTTAAAAAGAATGTAGTATCATTAAAAGCTTCTACGGATCTAACTAATTATTTAGAATTCTTTACCAACGTAAACTATATTACTCAGAAAACAAGAAGAGCCAGATTTGGATATAGTGGTAATGGATCAAGTATTCCCGGAGGTATGCGTATTTGGACACAACGCCAGCTAAATACAGATTTTTTAAGAGACAACTACTACTCTCCTTCAATGGGTCAACAAGTTGGTTGGAACATGAGAGATATATCTAACGGTAGAACGTACATGAGATGGAGCAACAACCCATTCTGGATTCTAAACAACATTTATGCAGAGGATGCTAAAAACAGAGTTTATGGTAATATTGGATTTAAAGTTAACTTAGCAGAAGGATTAACTTTAACATCTACAGCCCGTACAGATTTTTACTCATTAAACACTAACGACAGAAGAGGGTCAGGTGGTACTGCTCAAGAATATTACCAGGAATCTCGATATGATGGAGCTGAAAGCAACTTTGAGACAGTTCTAAATTATACTAAACGCTTCAAAGAAGATTGGTCTTTTAATGCTATGGCAGGGGGTAACATTATGTCCTCTACATACAAATCATCGTATGCAGGAACTGTTGATGGTTTTATAATAGATAACTTCTATAGCATAAGTAACACTGTTTCACCGGCTGATACAAGATCTTATTTCAGTGAAAAACAAATTAACTCTCTTTTTGCAACTGCTTCTATGGGGTATAAAAACCTAATTTACTTAGATATTGCAGGACGTAACGACTGGTCATCTACTTTACCGGTTGATAACAACTCTTATTTTTACCCATCCGTTAGTACAAGTTTTGTATTCTCAGAGTTAATAGATGCTTCAGTGCTTTCATTTGGTAAATTAAGAGCAGGATATGCTTTTGTAGGAAACGATACCAGTCCATATAAACTATATAACACTTATTTAAATAGTAATTATGGAGAAACAACAACATTTGAAGTTGCTGACCGAAGATTAAACTCCAAACTAAGAAATGAATTAACAAAAGAACTTGAATTAGGACTTGAGTTATCATTTTTACAAGACAGAGTTGGCGCTGAATTTACCTATTTCGACAGAAGATCTACCGACTTAATATTTCCGTTAGATGTATCAAACACAACAGGATACAGTGATGCAATGGTTAATGCAGGAGAACTTCAAAACACAGGAATTGAAACTGTTGTATTTGCTACACCGGTAAAAACATCTAATTTTTCTTGGGATATCAGCCTTAGCTACTCAACCTACAAGAGTAAAGTAATTTCGTTAATAGATGGACTTGACGAATTTAAAATATCTGATAATGGTGTTTATGTTACTGCCAAAGTAGGAGGAGAATATGGAACAATGTATACCACTTCAGGGTATGTGTATGACGAAGAAGGAAGAAAATTAGTTGATGAAGATGGAGACTATATGCAATCAGGTGAACCTGTAAAAGTAGGTAATATTATGCCTGACTTTAATGGAGGACTTATGAACACTTTTAATTACAGAGGTGTTATATTCAGTGCATTAGTTGATTTCCAAAAAGGAGGCTCTGTTTATTCATGGGGTAATAAATATGCAGCAAGTGCCGGACAAACACCTGAAACTGTTGGCATAAATGAGAATGGGAAAAATTTCCGTGATCCGGTTTCCGAAGGTGGAGGTATATTATCTGAAGGAGTTTTTGGTCCGGATACAGGCAGAGAAGGTGAAGAAAACGACATATATAATACACCCAGAAATCATTTCAGACATGCAAGAAATTTTAATGAAGAATATGTGTATGACGCAAGTTATGTAAAACTTAGAGAATTGAAATTAGGGTATAGCATTCCTCAAAAATGGATTTCAAATCTTAAACTTGAAAACGCAAGCATCTCATTAGTAGCAAGAAATGTTGCTTTATTAATGTCTAACACTCAAGGTTTCGATCCTGAACAAGTAAACTCTATTTCAAACTCTTCTCAAGGATATGAAGGAGGGTCACTTCCATCTACTCGTTCAATTGGTTTTAATTTAAACCTTAAATTCTAAAAATTATGAATATGAAATTATTAAATATAAAAAGAGTTGCAATTTTTTCATTAGCACTCCTCTCTTTTGCTTCATGTTCTCATTTCGAGGATATGAATAAAGATCCAAATCAGGCTACCGAAGTTCCTACATCAGCACTATTAACACAAGCACAATTTAACCTTGTGTCTAATTTAGATGGTGAAGTAGGTCAACTTGGAGCACAATATGCTCAGTTTTATTCTCAAACTGATTATACTGATAAGTCAAACTATTCGGATGATGGTGTATCTAGCTTTAACAGTATTTATCGAGGTGGATTGAGAGATCTTAAGGAGATCATTATTTTGAATCAAAATAATGCAGATGACTACCTGGAATTTGGCGATAACAACCATCAAATTGCTGTAGCAAAAATCTTAATGGCATGGGCTTTTCATTCAGTTTCTGATGTATGGGGAGATATTCCTTACTCTCAAGCAGTAAACGACGATTATATCACCCCTAAATATGATACTCAGGAGGCAATATATGAAGGACTAATCAAAGACTTGAATGATGCTCAAGATCTTATCAATGCACCTACTTCAAGTGTATCCTTAAAAGGAGATTTAATTTTCGATGGTGACATGACTAAATGGGACCAGTTCGCAGAATCACTTAAAGTTAGGATTGCAATGCGTTTAACAGAAATTGATGAGGACAAAGCAAAAAGTATCATAAGCTCTATTGACTTTACTAAAGCTACGTCTAATCAAGCTGTTGAATTTGGCCACCTGGATACCGATTCTGAAGCAAACCCTATATACAGAGACAATATAGTTAATGCGGGTGGAGACTACTTTGTACCTTCCAACACCGTTATTGATTTTCTTATAAACACATCTGATCCAAGATTGGAAACATACGCTGAACCTGCTGCAACATCAGGAACTTATGTAGGACTTACTTATGGACTAGTAGAAAGCTCAAATAAAGATGATTTTTCACCTTTAAGTGAAAAATATGCAGGAAAAACTGCTCCTTCTATAATAATGACTTCTTCTGAAATATTATTTGCAAAAGCTGAAGCTATAGAAAGAAATTATATTGCTGGTAATGCTGATGTTGAGTTCAACGCTGCAATCAGAGCATCTATGGAATATAATAATGTTGATTCTGACAAAATTGACGCTTATATGGCTACCATTACTTACGACGCAGCTAATTGGAGAGAAGAGATTGCGACTCAAAAGTGGATTGCTTTGTTTGGCCAAGGAATACAAGCTTGGGCTGAGTGGAGAAGACTTGACTTCCCGGTTTTGACTCCGGGACCAGGTGCTTCTATATCAACAATTCCACGTCGAAGAGCATACAATACAAATGAATACAGTACGAACCTAGAAAATGTAACAGAAGCTGTAAAACGTTTAGAATCTGGTAATGATTTATATACCGAAAGAATATGGTGGGACGCTCTATAAGGAGTAAATTAATAAACCTCATATATTATATTTTAAAGGCCGGAGATTAATTTCTTCGGCCTTTTTTTGATAAGCTACTTACACTTACAACACTTCTCA
>JBDLIU010000366.1:0-4544 GCA_039714715.1 Bacteroidota bacterium | reverse complement strand
AACTCCATTTTCGATTTTACTTCTGATGCAACATTTTCAGCATTTGTAAAGGTAAATGAAGGTCCTATACTTGGACAAACATTTGCTGAATACACATTATTCAGTAAGCATCTAAGAAATAATGACACTGGTGGCTGGATTACTTCTATTACTGAACCATTGAATATTGCTAATCGAATATATCCTTCTCAAAATAACCCGGAGAGTATAAATGCAATTGCATTAGGTGAATGGGAATTGATAACTATTCTCTATAATTCCACTGAAGAAAAGTTTAAAATATATAAAAACGGAGAACTTGACTATGAATAATCTCACCCTATTTCAGCAATGCCTGCTGTCTCTGCTTCTGAATTCTGGATTGGTGCATTATATAATGCTGGCACTCCATATAATTCATTCAAAGGAAAGATAGATGATGTGAGGGTATATGACAGGGCACTTACTCAATCTGAAATATATCATCACTATGCAAACTATCACCCACCAGACACACTGAAAGTAACAGAAAACAACCTAAGAGTGACACTCGACTGGAACTATGATACCATAAGGCATCCTGTTAAATATTACATCTATAGAGATAGAATGTCACCGGCAGTTACATTGTACGATAGTGTTGAAATCGTTAATAACTCAGACACCTATTATGTAGATGACAATATTGAAAGTGATACAACTTACTATTACCGAATTACCTCCGTTGATCCCCTGGGTTATGAAAGCTGGTTTTCAGATGAAGTATCAATAACATCTTATCATCCATCGGTTAGCGATTATAATGGTAATGTCTATAATACGCTGCGTGCAGGAAACCAGATATGGTTACAACAAAACCTTTTATCTACGCATTATGCTGATGGCACAATCTTAGAGGATGGTAGTAGTATTGGCGATATAACCGGAAACTATTCTTCCCAATACCAATTCGCTTTCGATGATGATGATGCTAATACATTAATTTATGGACGTTTATATACCTGGGCTGCTGCTATGAGAGGGGCGACAAGTTCTGATGACAATCCAGGTACAACACAAGGCGTATGCCCTGATGGTTGGCACATGCCAACCGATAGTGAATGGAAAGAGTTTGAGTTGCAACTTGGAATGAGTGAGGGCTTGATTAACAAAATGTATAATCGTGGTATAGATGCGGGAGGCAGAATAAAATTAGATAGCACAAAATATTGGTTGGAACCAAATTTAGCTGCCACAAATAGTAGTGGTTATACTGCCTTGCCTGCAGGATATAGACCTCCCATCGGAGGCTTTAACCACTTAAAAGCTTATGGATATTTCTGGACTGCTACTCAAGAGGACATTTCAAATGCATATTTGAGAGGATTGCATTACAATAGTGCTGGCATAATAAGGAACCGTTTGGATAAAGCCATGGCATTCTCAGTTCGTTGCTTGCAAAACTTTTCTCCATTAGATGATGGCTTAGTGGCACACTATCCTTTCAGTGGTAGTCCTTTTGATGTTAGCGGAAATGGTAATAATGGTATAATCACAAATGCTGAGCTTTCAACCGATCGGTTCAATAATGCCATTAGTGCTTATAGCTTTAATGGTATAGATGCTGGGATTAACTTCGGACATAATTCGTCTCAGCAGTTTACAAACCAACTAAGCTTGGTAGCATGGGTAAATCCTTCTGAGTTAAAGAGTTTAGAGCAGATGGTTATTTCTAAATGGGGAGATGTAGATGAATCATTTTACCTGGCTATTGACAATACAGGTAACCCTTTTGGTAAGATTAGGTTTACAGATTCCCAGGAGGTTACTATAACATCAAACACTGATCTCCCATTAAATAATTGGTCAATGATCACAATGACTTATGATGGTGACAGTGTTTATTTATACGTTAATGATACAAAAACCTTTTCTGTTCTGGAAACACGTGATATTCACTCTGGCACACTGGACTTAATCATTGCAAATGATAATACTGGCAATCTGCCATTTAAAGGATCAATAGATGATGTTAGGGTTTACAACAGGTCGCTCACAGCACTTGAGATTGATTCTCTGTATTATGAAAATTCATGGGATATTGCGGATATAGGAACCTTTACTATAAATGAGCAAACCAGAGAAACTAAAATAGATAAAGCTGCAGGTACTGTTTTAATTGAAGTTGCTTACGGTACAGAGGTTACCGGTTTAGTGCCCACTTTTACACTATCTCCAGATGCTTCAGCTAAGATTGGCACAGATCCTCAGACAAGTGGTGTCTCAACTATAGATTTCACCAATCCGGTTATCTATACTATTACTGCTACTGATGGAACAACTAAAGATTGGGAAGTTACAGTTGGTAAAACGATTGAAGATTTTGATAACAACATATATTCTGTTGTGAAAATTGGTTATAAAACATGGATGGCAGAGAACTTGCGTTCAACGCATTATGCAGATGGTAGTCAACTTATTGATGGTACAGGTGCAGGCAATATATCAGGAGATGTATCAAAATACTACTTTAATTATGATGATGATGTAGCTAATGTTAGAAACAACGGTCGTTTATATACATGGTCAGCGGTAATGAATGGTGCAACGAGTAGCGATTTGAATGAGAGTGGTATTCAAGGTGTTTGTCCTACAGGCTGGCATTTACCAAGTGACAGTGAGTTTAAGTACCTGGAAACCTATTTAGGCATGAGCCCATCTGATGCAGATTTAACAGACTGGAGGGGATCAGATGAGGGAGGAAGGCTCAAAGGCACCACAGAATGGTTGCAACCCAATATTGGTGCAACAGATGAATATGATTTTAATATGCTTCCTACTGGATACCGCTCAGTAGCAGGTTCTTTTTGTTGTATTGATGGTTATGGAAACCTATGGTCATCAACCGAAAGCTCAGAATCCTTGGCAGGGATACGTAGTTTTGTTTACAGTGGCGCAAGAATCGCAAGATGGGACTACCATAAATCTGATGCATTTGCTGTAAGGTGTGTGTTAGATCTTAAGGCAGAGATCCTTTCCTTTGCTTTACCAGATGGAACTGCTCCTGGAACAATAGATCAGATTAACCATATTGTTGACATTGAAGTAGTATTTGGGACTCTATTAACGGCACTCACTCCGACTTTTAGTTTATCTTCCGAATCATTTGCAACAGTTGATGGCAATCTTCAGGAAAGTGGTATTTCAACAAATAACTATTCAAGTTCTGTTATATATACTGTAACAGCGGAAGATGGTTCCACTACAGATTGGACTGTAAATGTTACCGTTGCGCTTGGAGCTGAAAAGGATATACTTTCATTTAGAATCAATGACATTGACGGTGTATTAGGAACAGATACAGTAACCCTTGAATTACCTTATGGGGAAGCAAGGAGTGCACTAACACCAGTTATTATTGTTTCCGATTCGGCTACGATTACACCCGATTCCGGTATTGTTCAGGATTTCAGCAATCCTGTTACTTATACAGTTATAGCCGAAGATGGTACTACTAAAAGCTGGGTAATAATAGTTACTAATGGTCTTAATTCAGCCACTGATATCGCTACATTCGTTCTTAATGAACAAACTGAACCCGCCAATATCGATGCAGTAAACCATACCGTTAGCCTTGAGGTAGCTTATGGTACGGATTTCTCGAGCTTGATTCCGGTTTTCACCTCTTCATTTGGCTCTACTTTGTTGGTTGATGGTATTGTGCAAACCAGCAGTGTTTCAGACAGAGATTTCACTAATCCTGTAATTTATACTGTGCTCGCTGAGAATGGGGTTACTAGCCAGGAATGGACTGTTACCATCATAGAGCAGGCAGACACAGAAGGCCCTGAAATCATACATGTTAACATACCTCCTACGATTTATAATGTTGGCACTGATAGCCTGGTTGTTTCAGTAATAGTAACCGATAATTTCGAACTGTCGAAGGTGACATTTAATTCAAGAAGGCCTTATTCTACTGCTTTTACTAAGGAGGAGTATAACCCGTTAAGTGCAGATAACAATTATTCAAAGACGCTAAAAGAAGGGCGGGAGGTAACTGAAGAGGGTCTTGAGTATTTCTTCTCAGCAGAAGATGCAAGTGGAAATATCTCCTCAACAGATACTATACTCATGGTATTCCAATATACTAACAGTGGTCCATTTATCCCGAACCTGGGTTATGGAGGTAAAGCAGAAGACTGGCGAATGTTCTCCATACCATATGAGCTAAGTAATAACAGTATTGCAGCCATTTTCGAACGAGAACTTGGTGCTTATGATATCTTTGAATGGCGTCTTTTCCACTACCAAAATGATAGGTTTGTTGAAAATAATGATGGCCTTAATGCTATAGAAAGGGGGAAAAGCTACTGGTTTAACTCGTTAAACAAGGTTGATATCCCTGTCTATCCTGCTAAAACACCTGGTAACACACAGGATAATCCATTCGTAATTCAACTGGAACCTGGGTGGAACCAAATAGGGAATCCTTATCTTTTCGATGTTGCCTGGGCTGATGTAATTAATTATCCTGCCAATACTAGTATAAAAGTAGCAGATCATATCAGGGTGCAAACCGATAA
>JBDLIU010000365.1:0-4546 GCA_039714715.1 Bacteroidota bacterium | reverse complement strand
CATCCAGTTGACCGAGGATGAAAAGGTGCTTATGAACCTTCTGAAAGACAACTCACCCATGGATCTGAATGTACTGAAGGAGCAAACCGGACTCAGCAACAAGAAGTGGGACAAAGCCATAAAGGGGCTTAGCAAAAACAAGCTGTCGAAGGTGGAGAAGACTGACGAGGGCCTGTTGGTTTCGCTGGTGTAATGTATTTTGTGAAATGATCTAAGTAGCCTCAATCCTCAGGGCTGGGGCTTTTTTTTTGTCCCTTTGTTGTCACCTAATTTAACTCAGAACTTGGCACAGTAAACTGATGCCATTTAGCAGCTAGTCAATCAATTCAATAGAATATAACGTTCCCGGCGGTCTAATCCTCTGTTCTCAGGTTGGTATGTAACCATAATTTCTGTATTTCCTTCTTACATATTTAAATTGCTTTCTTGGATAACATCTTCTTTACTTCCAACAAGATTTTTACAGATTCTTCAGGGACATCACCATTTCCATCGGGGCCTACATTAAGGAGAAAGTTACCTCCTTTGCCGTTTATATCTTTTAGCATTTCATATATCTCTTCTGGAGTTTTCCAGTCTGTATCTTTTATCTTGAAACCCCATGAATCATTCATGGTATAACAGGCTTCCCAATAATGTTTTAATGACTCATTAGGATGAAATTGCTCAGGTGTGCCAAAGTCTTTTTTGAATATATTTCTTTTTGAAACCCGGTTATTGATAATAATTTCTGGTTTCAATTCGCGGATATATTGATACAAATCATCCCCGTCTTCCAGTGTCCACCAATCTGCCCAATCGCCATCAAACCACAGGATATCAGTGTCATACTTTTCTATTAGTTCTTTGACTTGACCCTTCATATATTGAACGTACTCCTGCTTCTTGCCTTGGTACATTAATGGTAGGTTCCATTTACCTTTACCTGTCTCTTTATCAATGGGTACGTACTGAGAAGGATGGTGCCAGTCTATGATACTGTAATAGGTACCAAAACGGATGTTGTGTTTTTTACACGCCTCTGATAACTCTTGAATAAAATCCCTGCCTTTCATGGGAGAACCGGCAATATCATAATCGGTATATTGGGAATCCCACAAACAAAAGCCCTCATGGTGTTTCGTGGTAATTACCAAATACTTCATCCCTGCCTTTCTTGCTAGTTTTACAATCTTTTCAGCATTAAAGTTTTCAGGACTCCAGGTGTTTATCAACTGAATGTATTCTGCCCTTGGGATTTGAGCATTTGACTGTATCCATTCAGCATACCAGGGATAAGTTTCCCCCTTATAGACTCCCCCGAGCTGGCTATACAAGCCGAAATGGATAAACATTCCATATTTGGCATCTGTAAACCATTGCAAGCGGTTTTTATATTCTTCAGGTGTCTCTTTCAAGCAATCCTTTTGAGCATAAAGTGAGATACTTAATAGAATCAGTACAATTGACAATATTTTTTTCATTGTATTCTAAATTTAGAGGTTAATTATACATATGAATGACTAAATTCGACATAGGTTTAATAGGTGTACCTTGTGCTCTACATTTCTATAATTTTAAGCTTTTAAATTAATTGACTTAAAATATTTAATACATAATTATATTTGTCAATATCAATATCTTCACTTAACTGAATCATATATGGTCTATCACCAAAGGACAGGGATATTTCCCTCATATAATTTAATATAGTATCCTCATCAGCTAGACATAATGATGAAGGAAAATTTGGACAAATAACCTTATCAGGCCATAATTCCAGGGCTTCCTCAATTGTTAAATCGCCCCCCATTATTGGTAAAGAGAAAGACTCAACAACATCAATAGGTGTGTCTTGGATCTGTTCATTTAAAGATTTGGCTTTCCCATCGATATGAACAGTGTAAATCTTCCCAGCCTGTTTACATTTAAGCCCGTTTTTTTTATAAAATGATAAACAATATTTTGAAAATAGATCTGGCGGAACCGTATCTGCGGTAATATTATCGGGTTGCCAGATGACATCAACATTTGAATTAAGCACCATCTCAAATTGTTCATCCAACCTGGAATCAATGGTTTGCATTAGCTCTTCGATCGGTGAAGGATTTATATAAATATCAACAAGAAATTGTTCAGGATTAACCAGTTCAATTAATAATTTTTGATACGGTGACCTATCAACTCTTCCCAGAAGAACACCATCATCACCTAAATCCAAATTTTTTTGAGTAATTGTATTTTCCTGACTCTCGAAAACTGAATTCTCAACAACGTATTGCATTATTTTGTAGTCTTCTACATCATTGATATAAGGTTTTTCTACCCAATCGCTACCATAAGATGGATCCTTAATAATATGCTGTGAAATTGTTCCAACAGGTGTTTTAATTGACCGGACTTCGATTAACTTTTTGTTATTCCAGGTATATGAAATATTAAAGGATGACTTTTTTATTTCAGAAATATATCCAGGATGTACATGCCAGGGTGGTGCCAGTAATGAAACTACAGGAAAAAAACTTAGAATACCCAAACCTGAGTTTCTGGCTTTACGTTCAATTTCCCCACTTCGATGGTATCTGGAATAAATTCCAAAAGGGATTCTGTCTGGCATTTGATTTCTGTAAACAGCAAGAATTCTTTCTTTGATTGTCATATTATTGTTGCTATGTAGTGTTAATAAAACGATTTACTTCATCAACTGATGGAATAGATTCTATTACTCCTATTTTGGTTGTGGAAAGAGAAGCCGCGACTACGGCAAACTCAACAGCTTTTCTGATTGATACTCCATTTTGAAGACAATAAAATAATGCACCACTCAAAATATCTCCTGCGCCAGTTGTATCAATTGTATCAACTTTAGGAGCCGGGAGATAATCACTAAAGCTTTCTGTTGTTAAAACGGCACCTTGTTTCCCCAGGGTAATGATGGCGGTTTTCACACCTCTATCAATGAACCAGTTTCCTGTCTTTTTTGCACTTTCAACATCATTCACTTGAATACCTGTTAAAGTAAATGCCTCTGTTTCGTTTGGTTTAATGATATCGATGTATTGGTAAATTTCATCCTGTAGTTTTCTGGCCGGGGCAGGATCTAAATAAGTTGTGATGCCCAGTTTACTAACCTTTTTTATACCATAACTTACTACCTTGTAATCGTTCTCTAATTGAAACCCAACCAATAAAGAGTCTTTTAACACTCTCAATGATGAATCAATATCTTCTTCAGATAGATTCAAGTTAGCCCCAGGAGCCACTGAAATCAGGTTATTTCCCTCGTCATCAATCAGAATGACACTTATTCCTGAGTGAATAGTGGAATCGATTTTTACCATATCGACCGATATATTAAAATCATTATACATCCGTAATGCATCCAATCCATATTTATCAGCACCAAGACGCCCGATGAATCTGGTATTTGCACCAAACTTTGCTGCCGCAACTGCTTGGTTTGATCCTTTTCCACCGCCCCCCTCCATAAATTTGTTGGTAATAATAGTTTCGCCAATTTTAGGAAATTCACTGCTTTTAAGAAAAAGCCCAACATTATAACTTCCTATTATTGTAATAATATTTTGTTTCATAAAATTGATCTTTAATTAAAATGGATTTTTAGCTTTACGCTATTCATCTGGCCGCAATTACCAGAACCAAACCTAGAATGTAAAAAAGGAACATAACCACTAACCAACGATTGACCCCTTTGGATGCATGCTTAAACTCATTCCATACAAAAACTCCCCACAAAGCAGCTACCATTGTTCCCCCCTGTGCACCCAAACCATAAGAAATTGCATATCCGGCAGGTCCGGCAGAAAGAATGCTTAACACCATTCCCAGCCCCCAAATCATGCCTCCCAACAAACCTATAAAGTGTAATTTTGGGGTTCCTTTTCGAAAATAATCACTAAAAGCAACCGGCTCACCGATAAAAGGCTTTGCCATCACTATGCGGTTAAAAACGAAATTTGACATTACTAATCCAATGGCAAAAAAGACTATTGCTGAATAGGGGCTTAGTTTACCTGATTCCAGATTGACAAAATCAACTGACATGGAAGCAGCGACAAAACGGTAGAAGAATCCCATGATTACACCTGACAATACAGAAAGAATTAATCCTTTAAAAGGAGTTTTTCGTCCAATCGATGGTATCCTGCGATAAGCTATAACATCAGCAACAAGAGCGATGATTACACTTGCAATACCTAGAAACAATAAATAGGGATTCCCAATTGGGTTTGCTATATAATTTGTAATAGTTGCAATAATTAGTGCTATGCCCACTGCAAGCGGAAATGCTACTGCCATCCCGGCAATATCAACAGCTCCAACCAGCAGGATATTGGACAGATTGAAAATAACACCTCCCAGAATTGCCCATCCTATTGATTGACCAGAGGCTTGTTGCAAATCAATAATAAAACTTCTGCCTGATGAACCAAAGCTTCCAAAAGTAAGTGCAAAAAACAAAGAAATTAATAAAACCCCATACCCGTAGTCCCAATAGAATAATTGAAACTTCCAACTTTTGGTAGCCAGTTTCTGTGTATTGGCC
>JBDLIU010000364.1:0-4549 GCA_039714715.1 Bacteroidota bacterium | reverse complement strand
GAGAAATGCCAGCATTAATAATGCACCACAAATACCGGCTAAAACCATGTAGGTGTTGAATTCACCTTCATAATATATAGTTCGCCTCAACATACCGTTCAATCCTGCCATTCCCATAAATGCGCCCATTCCTATACCTCCTATTACCTGGGCCCAGAAATGGAAGTTGGCCAACTTCTGACTATATAACTTGGCTCCATTGGTTAAAATTGGGAACAGATAATAGATCGCTGCATATAAAGTCATAGTCAACCCTACCAAAATTGCCACATGAACATGAGGCCCCATGATCCATTGGGTATTATGTAATATTCTGTTTAATCCTATATCAGCCTGGATGATACCTGCCGGTACGGCCAGTCCAAATCCTAATAATCCTCCCAGTAAGAATTTCAATGGATTGGTCATCTTCAATGGCCTTGCACTCCAAAGCGTTATCAGGGTGATAAAAAATGCCAATCCCTGTGTGATCAATTCAAAGGCAGTTACCAGTTCTCCTGAAACGATCTTCAGAATACCAGGTTGTGCCTGGTCTGATAACAGGTGGTGAGACCACACTGTCCATGAAACCAAGAGCTCTATCCATAAGGCAAAACGAGCTATTCTTGCCATATATAGATCTTTACCGGTGATCAAAGTGGCTAACAGATACCAGGTTCCGGCCACAAATATTAATACAAGGCCATCAGCGATAAGGTCAAGCCCCCACCAGAACCAATTTTTATATAAGAGTGCATCAACTGCTGTATCTTTTAATTCAAAGCCAATAATCGACCCAACCATATAAACTAGAATCAAAACTCCGGTAAAGGTTATAATACCGGCATTTAATAAAGTATCTACAGTACCCCTGGCAATAGCCGCTACAGGAAGCGATACCAGGTTCTCTCTCCTTTTGCTTTTCTTTCTGAAAAAACTCTCTTTCCATGAGAAGCCTGTAGCAGATGCTAACATTGCCCGGCCATTTACTTTTTCATGACCTTCCGGTGTATAAGCAATGGTTTTAAAAATGTTGAAAACATAAAACAGGGTACCCACCATTACCAATGCAATTCCCACAATAAATATGGCACCACCCACCGGACTGAATTGTGAAAAATCAGCCGGAAGTGGCCAGTATAGCGTGTATAATGGAGCAAAATGGGAAATAAATCCGGCCAGCCAGAAAATAAGTGTTCCTATAGTAATCAATACAAAGCTCCAGTTACCTAGCTTAATACTATACAAAGGCTTTTTCATAAGAAAAGGAACCAAAAACAGAAAGGCACCAAAAACAATCGAGTAGGAAGATCCGAAGATACCTACCAATGGGTGTGCTGTCATTATCGCAAAGTAATGCTCACTGTTTATACCTGCAATTGGTTCTATCTGGTACATCCTCAGAATCATACCTTCAATGGCAGATAGTCCATAATATAATATCCCGACAACTACGAATCGTAGAGCCAGTTTTTGCATTGGAGTAAGACTATCTGGTTTGAATAAGCCTTGTTCTCCGTTCATTAATGTATTTATATAACTCATTTTATTTCTTATTTTTCAGTTCACAGTTATTCTACTACTTCAATTACATCCTTCACTATCATCTGGTGACCTTTAGGCCCGGAATATTCGGTGGAACGAATGGTGTAAATTCCCGTCTTCTCAAATTTCCACAGCAGATCATTTCTGTGACCGGGTACAACTTGCATCTGACAAACCATCGAATTGTCCTGTCTGAAAATGCCGAATCCGTAGGTAAGGTCCTTAGACACTACATCGAATAATACTTTGTCCTGAAGATTAATAGTGATTTTCTCTTCAGGTAATTGAAACTCATGATTCATTACACTTATTTCCACCACTTTGTCCGGGGTAATCTCACTCCTGTTCAGGTCCATTGAAACCCAGGGAATTGTTTGGTTGGTAATAAGGTGCAAAGAAACTCCCAATACGGTTAGAAAAACCACCAATGTGGTGAACAGACTGGTTTTTAACACGCCTGCTTTCCCTTCCCGCGTAATCATAATCCCAAAGTACAGGATTAGTAAAATAATGACTATTGAATATATTGTATACGCAATAGCCTGACCATTTAATACAATTGTAGAATCTACCATAGGTTTTTGTTTTGATTTATTAATTTGATTTTTGTTGTTTTTTCAATTCATCTTAGGCTATATCGTGCAACTTGGCCAGGTTAGTGTTCTCAAAAAACTCTTGCAGTGACTTCCGTATTTTTGACCATTCCTCATGCAACTCACATAAATTTTCTTGTTTGCAATCATCATGGCCCAATATGCATACAAAGTATTTACTGATGTCTTCTACAGCATTTACTATGTCTTTTAAATAAATCCTGTCAGGCGTTTTTCTAAATCGATATCCCCCACTCCTTCCACGAACGGCAGTTACTAACCCTGCTTTTACCAATTTGGTCATCAAACTTCTGGTGTATTTATCTGAAGTTTGCAGTTCATCGATGATTGCACTTGCAGAAACGATTTCCTTATCACTGAGCGCCATAAAACTGAGGGCTCTGATCGCATATTTTGAGGTGTTTGAAAGATTCATTTATGCTATATTGTTGTAGTATATTATACAATGTAAATTTAGTTTAGAATATGATTATATACTATATTGTTATAGTATTTTATTTTATACCAAATTTGAAAGATATCTATACATATGTGAAAGGTTAAAAAGTGAAGAATGATCTTAGTCTCCTGGTTTATTGCTCAGGATAATTTGTAAAACAATGGAAAGCTCATTCCAGAGTAGAAATTAGTTTTAACCTGAATTCACGAGGATATTATTATCAGGAAATAATTTAATCTTTATAATTAAGGTTCAAGACTATCAAATAACCTATAATTCTTAATTAATATTTGTTTATAGACGTCTTTATGCTCCGTTGTTAACAGACTTCTGTCAATAGTGGCTTCAAATGATTCTCTGAGTTTATTCATCTGCTTATAAACATTGTTGCGCTGTTGTGGCAGTAGATTTAAGTTCTCTGCCAATGAATCAAAATCCTGTTTCTTAAGCTTCTTCTTCTTGCCATTTATGGTTAATGCTGTCTCTTCATCATCATCAGAGTTTACCAATCTCACATTTAACAGGTCGTATGCCGCGCTTAACCACAAACCATCCTTTCGGTGTGTCATAGAATAATTCTTTAAGTGCATGTCATTATTACCATGAAGAAAATTAAAAATGACAAGCTCAAAGTATTTAACAATTTCAATTTTAGGAAAAACAGCATTACTCATAATTGTTTTTCCTACTCTCTCACATGAACTTTTGTATTTATCCTCTGTAAGTCTCTCTGATAATTGACATAAGTCTTCCTGATGGACTTTTTTTCCACCCACTCTATCCATTCGCCTGGTAATATATGCCAGTTTACCATCATTCATTTTTATTAACCCATGTGGTACTACTGCAATACCTGCTTCCTCGGCCAACTGCATAGTGGTGGCTTCTACTTCCGGCAGTCCCGGATATTTGTCTGATGCCGGCTTCAAAATATATTTTCCTTTGTAGTCAACCGTGAATCTACCTATTCCTTGTTCGTCTATTACAGTTGACAGAGAAATTTTTGCCTGTATACCCGTTACATTGCTATGTGTTGCTACTACCTTTGTGGCCAACTCAGTCAATTCATCAGAGCTAAACTCCAGCTGAGAAGGTTCCGTTGACTCAAAAAGCGTCCTGGCGCATTTCTGATGATAGAAACCACCTTCATCAACAGGATGAAAACAAACTAAACATTTATTCATCTTTATCCTGATTTACCACACTTACTGCCCCAATGCAGTCTTCACATACAGTTAATAACAGTTTCATCCTGTCATTTGGTTTTATTTTCCAATACTCAGCTGCTATATCAAGCAACCACCCTTCTGGTATCAAACCATCAAAAAACGGAAACATAGTATTGGATTCATATGGTTCTATTGACAATGGAAGTGTAACACTAATTGGATTACCCTTAACCTCAACATACTGCTTGTCATACATAAACCGAAATCCCGAATCTGTTTCTTCAATAGTTCCAGAAAATGTGTCATTATAATAAACATTACCTTTCATTGTCTTCAAATTCAGATTCCATAATAACACCTAACTTTGCACCAAACATGCTTAAAACCTGATTAACTTTATCTAAAGTCTGGTTAGGTTTTTCCTGTTCAATATCTCTTAGAAAGCGTAATCCAACACCTGCCTTAAGCGCAAATTGTTCCTGCGTTAAATCCGTTTCTTTTCGCTTTTGCTTTAGAAAAATCGCTATTGAATTGCTCATTTTATACCCTTTTTGATATAATTATTAACAAATATACTCAACATATAGCTTTTTATACCCTTTTTGATATAATTATTTATATTTATTGATTATTTCATCTATTTATACCTAAATTGATATAATTTCATTCATTTCTTTAAATAGTTGTTTAATTAAATTAAATACTATTTAATTCTTGCTCTTGTTATTAAACTATATTTAACTTTGTGAAGTAATACTTAACCCAAATTATTCGTCCCGATAAATCGGGATGAACAATTGACG
>JBDLIU010000363.1:0-4550 GCA_039714715.1 Bacteroidota bacterium | reverse complement strand
AACAGTGATTTTAGATTTGCTGGGTTTGGTTATATTTTCTCTGACACGTATAATCAGAGATTCGTTATTTAAGGCACGATCCGGTGAATCAAGAAAGGTAATTAATTTTTCACCCGTTCCAGGTTCAAAATTAATAAAGTTATAATATTCCTGCCGTTGACTAGAAAGAGAATTCGGTGTCATAGACAGATTCTTATTTGGTTCATCAACACCAAAGGCATATTCAGTTTGAGTAAAATCACTCACATCCAGCGCCTGTGCTGACAGGCTAAACAATGCGGTAATTAGAAAGGTACTAATCGCTGATTTTGTTTTCATTGTATTTCCTTTAATCATAAAAATGACATTTATTGCCTGAAAAAGAAGGAACATATTACGATATGCCCTTCTTTAATATCATCGTTTTAGAAGAACCACTGAACACGGGCCTGTAAGATATCATCACTCTGATCTTTAAGATAATCACCCGACTCATGATCATAGCTGTCTGCATCGTATTTGATGTAGTTAAGCATGACTTTCAGGTTATTCTCAAGATACCAGTTTACACCCAGAGTAATGTCGTCCAGTTGACCACCAAGCATGTCTTCATCTTTGTAATTCACACCATCATTCAAATCAATGCTGCTGAAGCGCAAACCCACTTCCCAGGCTCCCCAACCACCTTTTGACACAGGATGATCAGGCATAACCGCACCAAATGTTCCTTTTTTCTTGCTATAAGGATGTGATTCGCCGGTTAACATATAGGAAGCTGAAACATACCATGCGTCATAATCATACTTATCCCTTTCATCGGTTTTCGAAGCTTTACCATTCAGCCCCTTCGTTTCACTGGTTACATACTCAGATTCAATCAGGAAACCATGACCGGAATATGCGGCTTCTAAACCATAAGCAGAGGTATAATCGGGATCACGAATTTTTTGAGATTCCACCAGTTTTTGCGATAGATGGGATTCTGGTCTGGCAGAAAATTTAACACCGTCGTTATCACTATAATTTGTGTATAAAGCACTCGCACCAAGATGAACAGTCTGATTACTCATATCAATTGGCGCATAAGAAATACGACCGGTATAGGTGTAGGCATCAGCACGATTAGTTAATTCTGGATCGCCCTCATCATCCAGCTGATCTTCATCTTCAAGCGCTTCAATTGTGTTAGGAATAAATGCGCCAACCTTAAATGCACCCCAATCTTCTACATGACGCCAGGAAACACCCAGATCACGAGAGGGTGAAAATTCATCGGTTAAACCCCGTTCCATAAATTGTGAGTAACGAGAACTTTGAGTATTTTCCAAACCAAAGGCTGGTTTTTGGAAACCAAAGGTCACATCATTATCTTTCCAGCCGCCATAAGTCACTTTGGCATTTTTTATGTCAACTTCGTTCTCTGCCAGATCAACTTCAAGTTCATATTCCCAGTCTTTCCAGAATGTGCCTTCAACACCTAAATAAGCTTTTCTTACTTCAGTTGCTGTTTGCGCTTTATAAAAACCGGCTGGTGCATCTTCTATATTACCTTCTTTAGTCTGGTCGGGTAATTGAGCAGCATCGATCAATACACGTCCGCCAATTGCAAAGGATGACTGACCATCACTGGAAACAATTTCAGGCATTCCAGTTTTCTTGGAAAACTTAATATTGTTTTGTTTTTTAGCTTCTGTTTGCGCATCAACTAAATCATTTTGTGTTTGAACCAGCTCTTCTTCAGTCTCCGCAAGTTTTGATTCCATTGTTTGAACCCGATTCTGCAATCGTTTCAGTTCCGCCATAATTTCTGCATTTGATACTGCAAATGCCGGTGCTGACAAGGTGCCCAGAACAGCCAATGAGACCGATGCTTTTAGTAAAATTTGTCCAATAGACTGACGTTTACTAACGACTTTAATTGTATTTTGTTTCATCACAATTCCCCGTTTTTTTAATAAAAAGAGCCAACATCACTTCCTGACACAGCAATAAATGCAGGATTAAATATAAAGCTCCACAATCAACACACATTCTTAATTAAACTATAAAAATGTAAGCGATTAACACACCCGGTTAATGATGTTCTATAATTAACCGGGCTATGCCCTTATCAGGCAAATTTGTTTCACATTGGATTTATTGTTTAAATAAACGATAAACCATATACAACTGTTGTTTAAATATATCTATCTATAAAGCTTCGAGGCGTTTGATCTCTAAAATCATGTTTCTTGATCGTTTAGAAAGCTGTCCTCCGATTGCAAGCAAAAGATCAGCAAAGCATTTATTGCCAACTTGAGTGGACTCATGTTCAATATCACTTCTTTTGAGCTTATACAAAGCGGTCTTTCCTTGTGCAACAAATCTTGTTGAAATTTTTTCTTTATTAAAGAACGTCAACTCCCCGAAATAGGTGCCTGGAGAATACTTTGCAAGCACTTTAAAGGATATCGGGCCATTATAGAGGCGCTGCTCAACAAATCCGTTAGTCACCAGATAAAGAGAAGCACTTTCGTCACCTTCAGCCAAAATAATGTCTTTGCGTTTATAGTCTTTTCTTTCAGATATTTTCTTTAAAAATGAAACTTCCTCTTCACTAATTGCCTTGAACAAATCATTCCCCTCAAAATCAACGGATAATGAAACACGGTATTCCTTAGATTTGAGTTCATTCTTTAAAATTTTTTCTTCCGCATATTCAAGTGCATGTGCAGTTGAATGGAAGATTTTCGTGATACTTTTCTTTTTATATTTCTTGTGCTTTTCTATCAAAGAAAATGCTTTCTTCATTTTTTTGCCAAACCCAAGACGTTTATGTAAATGCGTAAAAACAACTTTTGTGCCATTTTTCTTTGCAGCTTCAACCAGTTGCATAAGCAATACCATTCCACTCATATCAATGGCAGTTACTCTTCGAAAGTGTAAAATAATGACTTGTCTTTCTTTTAGTTTCTCCATTATTATGCCGTACAATTTGTCCGTCTTGGCAAAATAAAGATTGCCCTGAAGTTCAATCAATAATGCTTTATCTCCCTGTTCCTCCAGAATTTTCCTATGTTTTTCATTCCGTTTCCTGGGGGATGGATATTCAGAAACATTGGTTTCACGCCGGATAAGCGATCGTTGCATGCTTCTTCTGATAAAGGTGATTACGGCAAAAACCATTCCAAGGCCAACTGCTTTTGTGACATCAAAAAACAAAGTGACCATAATAACCATAATGGCATTGACTGCATCAATTCTTGTATATTTGTCTTTAAGCCAGAGCAGTATATTGAGATTGATCATATTGAGACCAATAAAAATAATAACGCCAGAAAGAGCAGAAAGCGGTAAAAAAGAACCCAGCTCTCTACCAAACACTATCATTATAATAATCAGCAATGCAGCGAAAACCGGACTCCAACGTCTGCCTCCGGCCATAATATTGGCAAGTGTTGACCCTTTTGTACCACCACCACCAACACCACCAACAAGACCAATAAGCATTTGAGCCCCCCCCTGAGCCACAAGTTCATTTCTGGTGTTATGTCGCTTGGATGTTTGAGCATCAGCAACCAGTGCCGTTAATAAACAGTCAATTGTCACAAGAACCGTTAATGCCAATGAAGAAAAAAAGATCAATTCCCAGGGAAGTTGATTAATATCAATACCATCAAACCTTTGACTAATCGCGCTCAAATCCAGAGCAGGCAGCGTACCGATAACCCAATCGGAAGGCGTATTTGTCATTGACAATGTAAGAGCGCTATAGAAAATAATTCCGGCTAACAGTCCCATCAAAATTGAAGGCAACCTTGGAAATAATTTTTTAAATAGAAAAATAGAGATTACAGTAATGAGTGCAACCAAGAGAGGAATATATCTCTGCCAGCCATCTATTGCTTCTGAAGGCATTAGTTGCTTTACTTGTGAGCCCATCATCAGTATACCAATGGCCGTTATCATACTTGCCACCACAGGGAAGGGTATTAACTTTATGATCTCTCCTCCCCTTAACAAACCAAATATGATCTGGAAAATACCCGTTAAAAAAAGCACTGCGCCGATAATAATCAGCATTTCATGTGGTGTATAATCCGATACCAGATCGGCAGCCAGGCCCGCAAGAAGAATGGTCACCGGGCCATTTGGAGCGCTGATCATTCCTATTGTCGCTCCCATAAAGCCTGATACCAGCAATAAAATAATGGCACCAATCAATCCTGCCATAGCACCAGATGAAGCATCTAGACCCAGAGCAGTAAATAGAAGCACACTCAAACCTATTGTTTGGGGTAATACTGCAACCGCACCGGATAAACCACCAAAAAAATCAGCGCGAAGAGTCGAAAAATTAAAGTAAGTTGTGTTTGTTGTCATTTTCAAAGTTAACTTTTTTCTTTAACTAAACTTTTAAATTTGGCCGTTAAAAGAACAAGACATTATGAAATTTCCAAATGTCCCAAGTATTGATATTGCTTTAATTGCTTATACGCCTTCCAATTTCACTGACATCAAAAACAAGTACTCGATTATTAGACTGGTCACAAACATATAAGTGTTTATAATCAAAACTAAAAGCGACCCCA